>JAYPMN010000029.1:0-10711 GCA_038129925.1 Flavobacteriaceae bacterium | reverse complement strand
GCTAATAATATAAACTCTAAACGAGCATCACTTTTTGGTAGCTTTTTTAAAATATCCTCATCGAAGATGAATATCGGTATCACTTTGTTTTCACCTGATAAGGCTTTATACAATCCGTGATTGTCAGCTATTCTTAAATCTCTTCGAAACCAAAAAATGGTATATTTTTCCATCGTTAGGCTTTCAGGTTCCCAATCCCTCCGTCTAACTGTAAAACTCTTCCTGTCATCCAACTGCTTTCTTCTCCTAAAAGAAAAGTAGTGGCTTGAGCAATTTCTTTGGCAGTACCTACCCTACCTAAAGGATGTCGCTCATTGGCCTTATCCATTTTTGCTTCATTGTTTAAAAACTTTGAAGCAAGTGGGGTATTAACCAATGAGGGTGCAATAGCGTTGACTCTAATTTTTGGTGCAAATTCTGCTGCCAATGAGCGAGTTAAGCCTTCTAGAGCTCCTTTAGAAGCAGCCACTGAACTGTGAAAGGGCATTCCTGTCTGAACAGCTACTGTACTGTATAACACTATTGCAGCATTTCCACTTGCGCTCAAATGGGTTAAAACAGACTTTAACGAACGAATAGCACCTAAAACATTAATTTCAAAATCAGACTGAAAAGCTTCCAACTTCAAACCCTTAAATGGCCTTAAGTTGATACTTCCAGGACAATAAATAAAGCCGTGAAGTTCATCTGGTAATTGATTGGTATCCAAATCGTCTTGAGTCGCATCAAAGTTAATATGTTGTATATCTAAATGCTGAACAGCGTTTCCTGAACGACTGGCAATAAAAACCTTATTCTGTGGGGCCAGGTGCTCAGCCAATGCTAAACCTATTCCAGAGCTCCCTCCTATTATGAGTATATTTTTATTTTCGATCATGCGTTATAGTTTCCAAATAGTTCAATTAGTGCTGTTCGGCGGTATTCGAAGATCTCTTTTAACTTAGGCCCAACTACTATAGGATGCATCATCCTACCCAGAAATCCAAAAGGAATCTTATAGTCAACAACATCAATCATTTCAACTCCATTTTCAATAGGCTTGATAAAATGTTTGTGATGCCATAGTGAGTAGGGACCAAATCGCTGTTCATCTACAAAATATTCACCCTCTTTAACATGGGTAATTTCTGTAACCCACTTCATCGGTATATTTAGTAGGGGTGTGACAATGTATTGGATAATCTGCCCAGCAAACATTTTTGGTGATTCTCCGCTCAAAATCTTAAACCCCATAAAGTCAGGCGTAATTGTTTTTAAATTTCTTGGATCAGACAGAAAGTCCCATGCTTTTTCTTTTGATATAGGTAAATTCTGAACGGTCTCTAATCGATAAATTTTCACAACTGGTTTTTATCAAAAATATAAAATGTTTAATTATTATTAAAATAAATTAAACAAAACTTATTCACATGCTAAAAAAATTTATCTAAGCCCAATGAAAATAGGACATTGAGTGTCTAAAAATGTATATTTGGTGAATAAAAAAACAAAAAATGAAAAATATTTACTCAATCTTTCTAATTGTTAGTGGTTTTGCCTTTGGACAAATAGAAACTCCTCAGCCAAGCCCACTTGCAAAAATTGAACAAGTTGTTGGTTTAACTGATGTTGCAATAACTTATTCTCGACCAGCCGTGCGTAATAGATCAATAATGGGAGATCTAGTTCCTTACGGGGAAATGTGGAGAGCTGGAGCGAATGCCAATACCACAATTGAATTTTCAGATGAAGTGAAAATTGGAGGAAAAAAACTCGCTTCTGGTAAATACGCCATATTTATTCGTCCTGGGGTATCAATGTGGGAAGTGTTTTTTTACACTAAAACTGATAATGGCGGTCTTCCAGATGTATGGGATCCTAAGGCTGTTGCATTAGTAGTGGAGTCAACTGTCGATATTTTAAATAAACCGATAGAGAGCTACACCATTTCAATAGACAATTTACATCAGAATGGAGCGACACTCAATTTTAGCTGGGAAAATACTCAGGCAAGTCTGGAACTCAGTGTCCCTACCGAAGCAAAAACTATGGCCTCTATAGATAAAACAATGAAAGGAACGCCCAAATCAAGAGATTATTACAATGCTGCTGTGTATTACAGAGAGGTGGGTAAAGATTTAAACAAAGCCAAACAATGGATTGCAAAAGCTATTGAAATGGATGACGGCAAATATTTTATGTATCGTCAACAGGCACTTATCTTAAAAGCATTGAATGAGACTGATGCTGCAATTGAAGCTTCAAAAACCTCATTGAAACTGGCAACTGAAGCTGGAAACCAAGACTATGTTCGCTTAAATAATAAGGCGATAGCCGAGTGGTCTAAATAAAACGAAAAAGCACTTAAGCTAACCTATTTAAAGCCACTTATCAAGTGGCTTTTTTGTTGAGTCGAGATTTGTACAGTACGTTGATTACTAGAGAAAAAATAACTAAAAACGTCCCAACTAAATGGAAGAAATCATAGGTCTCATATAAAACAAATACACCAAAAAGCAATGTAAAAATAACTTCTACATATTTAAAAGGAGCAACCATATGCGCCTCTCCATTTTGAAAAGCTTTGGTCATAAACAATTGACCAAAAAATCCAGAAACTCCTAAACTAAATAGTAAAAGTAAATCTTGTAAGTCAGGAGATTTCCAAAAGAACAAACAGCCAACACCCCCAACTAAAGTTGCAATAAGCATAAAGTAGTTAACAATCACAACTGGATGATCTCCCTTTCCAATTTTGCTGATTAGAATATATACAACAGCGGAGAAAAATGCAGCAAGTAAAACCAAAAAAACTCCAAAACTAGAATTTGAGGCATCAAAATTTTTAATCAAATAAACTCCTGAAAAAGCCATTAAAAAAAACAGCCATTGCAAGGGTTTGATGGTTTCTTTTAAATACAAGACTGCCAAAATACCTGCAAAAATAGGTGAAACATAACGCAGAGTGACGGCACTACCAACAGAAATGTAATGTACCCCCCAGAAAAAGAGGATCATGGAAGTGACTCCTACTAGACCTCTTACAATCAGTAATTTCTTTTGATTTCCCCATTGAGGAATTCCAAGAGTCTTGAGATAAACCGTAGTTATGACTAATGATCCCAGAGCTCTGAAAAATACAATTTGCATCGTAGGATACGTAGTTAAGTACTTTACAGTAGCATTCATAAATGCAAAAGATAGCGTACTTAACAACATGTATTGAACGGCTTTAAAAAAAGAGGATTTCAAATATTAAGAATTGTGTATGCAAAAATAGAACTTTGAATGCACATTGGATAGGGTACTGGAAATAAATACTATATTCGTTCCTCTAAAACATCTTCTCTTTGTTTGAAATCGGACTCTTAAATTTTTCAATAGCAGCCAGTTGTGCTTTCTTACTTGGAGTCTCAAAATCTGGAATCAAAGGGATAGCTTCTTTGATAGTGACAGGTCTAGCTTTAGTGTATGGTGCAAAAGAGTCAACTGGGATTTTAATGCCTTTACTTCTTGTGGGCGATGTCTTTGCCATTACCTATTATAAGCGCCATGTTCAAAAAGAATACATTATCAAACTTCTCCCATGGATGGTGGTAGGAGTTTTAGTTGGGGTAATTGGGGGTAACTATATAACCGAAGCCCTTTTTAAATATGGCATGGCACTCATCATATTATTCAGTGTAGGATTGATGTATTATTGGGAAAACAAAAAAGATAAAACCATTCCTTCACATTGGACCTTTGGAGGTTCTATGGGACTACTCGCAGGGTTTACCACCATGATAGGTAATCTTGCAGGTGCTTTTTCCAATATTTATTTTTTAGCCATGAGACTCCCTAAAAATAATTTCATCGGAACTGCGGCTTGGTTGTTTTTTCTGATTAATTCATTTAAAGTTCCCTTCCACATTTGGAGCTGGGAAACCATCAATACCAAATCGATTTTCATCAGTCTTCAATTGGCTCCTTTCGTCCTTATCGGGTTGGTCACTGGCGTTTTTTTCGTCAAGAAAATTGAAAATGATAGTTATAGAAAACTAATTTTACTCTTTACTGCTTTTGGGGGTATCGCAATACTGTTTAACTAGGTTTTAACTGACTCACAACTTCCTGTATGGTTTTCAAATCACTTTCACTGAATTGCTGATTCAAAAAAGAAAGCTCAGCATTTATTTCCGGAGGAATATTTAATTTGGCTTCAGCCCTCGATCCTGAAAGGTGAATCGCATTGAATCCTGAAGATTGAAATAATTTACAATTACTTACATTGATACCACTACCGGGCATGATGAGAATGTCGTTACCAAATTGCTTATTCCATAGATTCAATTTATCCAAACCATCCACAGCTTTTTCCTGTTGACCTGAAGATAATATACAATCAAATCCCAAATCGATTAATTGTTGAATAGACTCATTAGGATTAATAACTACATCAAAGGCTCTGTGAAATGTAAGGTACATATCACCCGAGATCTGTTTCCAATACTTTAATGTGGGAATATCCAATTTAAAATCTGAAGTTAAACTACCTACAACCACTCCCCGGCACCCAGCCTCCGATGCAAATCGTATGTCCTTTTCAATGATTTTTTTTTCGTCCTCAGAAAAAATAAAATGTCCTGGTCTAGGACGAATCAAACAATGTATATCAAGCAGGTTTAAGTTAACCGCATTCTCTACCAGACCTGCAGAGGGTGTAATTCCTCCAAACTCTAATCCAGAGCATAGCTCAATTCGGTCAGCCCCTGCCAAAGCTGCATTTTTTACACTTTTTAAAGAGGTGCTACAGATTTCTACAATCACTTATTTCATTTTGACCATTAAACAAAACTAAAAAAAGAATCACATTTAAGTGATTATTTTTCATATAATGAAAATAGTTCATATTTTAGGCAGAATGAAAAGGAAGGCTTTTATTGATAAGAGTAGTATGGGGTTATCAGGCCTCCTAATTTCGCCCTCCATATTCGCAAAAAAAAGTAATCATGACTCATTCAACCCAATAAGCTCAAATGCTTTTGCTATTGCAACCTGGGATGTGCAAAGAGCAGTAACAACTGCGGGTAAGTCACTAGATAATGGAGCGAATGCTCTTGAGGCTGCCGTCAGTGGTGCAGCCGTAGAAGAAGCTGACATTTTGAACACAACTGTAGGTAAGGGTGGAGCCCCTGACCGCGAAGGCACTGTAAGCCTAGATGCCTGTGTAATGGACTCCAATGGAAATTGTGGCGCTGTGTTAGCAGTTGAAAACATTACCCATGTTGCCGCATTGGCAAAAGATGTAATGGAACAAACGCCCCATGTAATACTCGCTGGTGAAGGGGCGCGTAAATTCGCTATAGAACAAGGATATAAAACTGAAAACCTACTCTCTGAACAAAGTAAAAAAGCTTGGAAAAAATGGCTCAAAAAAAGTGATTATAATCCAAAAATCAATATTGAAAATCACGACACTATCGGTATGCTTTGTTGTGACCAATCAGGTAACCTTTCAGGTAGCTGTTCCACTAGTGGATTAGCATATAAAATGAAAGGGCGTGTTGGTGACTCACCAATTATAGGTTCAGGATTATTTGTCGATAATACTGTTGGTGCTGCAGTTGCCACAGGACTGGGAGAAGAAGTGATTAAAACTGTAGGAAGCTTTTTAATTGTGGAACTTATGAGGCAAGGAAAAAGCCCTCAAAAAGCTTGTGAAGAGGCCATTGAAAGAATTGTCCAAAAACAACAAGGAAAACCAGACTTTCAAGTTGCCTATATAGCAACGAATACCGCTGGGACGATAGGTGCCTTCAGTATTCACAATGGTTTCTCCTATACACTGTATAAAAACAATAATTGTCAAAAAATTGACGCTAAATCCATTTACTAAAAACACTTAATATGCAAATAATTGAAAATGAAAAGCAATATGATGTTGTCATCGTAGGTTCTGGAGCTGGAGGTGGAATGGCAACAAAAATTCTTGCTGATGCTGGACTTCAAGTTGCAGTAGTCGAAGCTGGACCTTTCTTTGATCCTGCCAATCCCGACCAACAAACCCAACTCAAGTGGCCTTATGAATCTCCAAGAAGAGGTGCAGGTACCACTCGTGCCTTTGGAGAATTTGACATGGCCTACGGGGGATGGGAAATTGACGGAGAACCCTACAATCAAATCGGGGATAGTAAATTCGATTGGTTCCGATCTAGAATGCTAGGTGGACGAACAAACCACTGGGGAAGAATCTCTCTAAGATTTGGCCCAAGAGATTTTAAAGGAAAAGATCGAGATGGTTTGGGAGAAAACTGGCCCATCGGCTACAAAGACATTAAACCTTATTACGACAAGGTTGACAAACTGATTGGTGTCTTTGGCAGTAAAGAAAATATGTATAACGAACCCGATGGATATTTTTTACCTGCTCCCAAACCTAGACTCCACGAATTGTATTATAAAAAAGGAGCTGAAAAATCTGGGGTAAAAGTAATGCCCTCGAGACTTTCGATTTTGACCAAACGAATCAACAATGAAAGAGGAATTTGCTTTTATTGCAACCAATGTAGTCGATCGTGTTCAGTTTATGGAGATTTTTCTGCGGGATCTTGTTTGATTTTCCCTGCTCAAAAATCTGGAGGACAAGTTGATTTGTACGTAAACAGTATGGTTCGAGAAGTTGAGGTCAATGAAGAAGGAAAGGCTAAAGGCGTACTCTACATCAACAAAGAAGATCGCAAAGAATATCGCGTTAGAGGAAAAGTAGTAGTGTTAGCTGCTTCTGCTTGTAGTACTGCACGTATCCTGTTAAACTCTAAAAGTGCTCAGCATCCAAATGGCTTAGGAAACAGCAGCAATATGGTAGGTAAATACTTACATGACTCAACGGGGTCTGACCGTATGGCTTTTGTTCCCGAATTAATGAATCGCAAACGCTATAACGAAGACGGAGTTGGTGGAATGCACCTCTATTCACCTTGGTGGTTAGACAACAAAAAACTGGATTTCCCTAGAGGCTACCATATTGAAGTATGGGGAGGATTAGGAATGCCAAGTTATGGAACCGGATTTAACCCAAATGATCTCAACAAATACCTTGGACTTAAGGTAGGAGGTTATGGAAATCAACTACGAGAAGATGTCAAGAAGTTTTACGGATCTGTGATGGGGATGTCCGGAAGAGGAGAATCCATTGCACGAGAAGATAACTATTGTGAAATTGATCCTACTACAGTAGATGAATTTGGAATCCCTGTATTGAGATTTAACTATTCTTGGTCTGATCACGAACGCAAACAGGCAAGACATATGCACAATACCTTTGAAGAAATTATTGAAAACATGGGAGGTATTGTACTGGGTGATAAGCCCGGTGCTGATCGTGATTATGGCTTATTAAACCCGGGAAGAATTATTCACGAGGTAGGAACTACTAGAATGGGTAGTGACCCTAAAAAATCTGTAGTAAATGAATTTGAACAGCTACACGATGCTGACAACGTCTTTATCGTTGATGCGGGTCCTTTTGTGTCACAAGCGGATAAAAATCCTACGTGGACCATCATGGCGCTCTCATGGAGAACCTCAGAATTCATTATCCAAGAATTAAAAAAACAAAATATTTAGTCATGAACAGAAGAGACAGTATACGATCAATTTTTTTGGGAAGTATGGCTGGAGGCCTTGCCCTAGAAAGTTGTATTACAGAACCAAAAGCTGCTGTAGAGCAAAAGATTTGGGAATACCAATACGGAAGAACTCCTGAAGAACAAGCTTATGATGAAAAGCTTTTAGGCCAGCAATTTTTTGAAAACAGTGAACTTGTAAAAATCAAACGTTTGGCAAATCTGATCCTTCCCCCCAACGAGGAAGGAAATATTGAAGATGCCAAAGTACCAGAGTTCATAGAATTTATGGCCAAAGATTTCTCAAGTATACAAACACAAATGCGTGGAGGTTTAATGTGGCTGGACAACCACACCAACAAAACCTATGGTAAAGACTTTATCAACTGTAGTGATGATGAGCAACACCAAGTTTTAGATCTGATTGCCTACCCAGATTCCAACAGTTCTGAACAAAAGCAAGAAGTTCGCTTTTTCTCCTTAATGAGAAACCTTGTAATGACAGGCTATTTTACTTCAGAAACAGGAATAAAAGAATTGGGCTATAAAGGAAACCAACCCAATGTTTGGGACGGTGTTCCAGAGGATGTTCTTAAGGATCACGGTATGTCTTATGACAAGTCCTGGATGCCAAAATTTGTAGACCAATCAAAACGCAATGACTTGGCTAAATGGGATGAGGATGGAAATTTAATCTCTTGATTTATTTAAACTCACACGCTGAGAATTAGGGTGCTTTAATTCAAAGACCTACACCTAAAGTGAAAGTATGGAAAAATATATTCTTGCAATTGATGCTGGCACAACAAGTTCTAGAGCCATTATTTTTAATCACGCTGGAGAAACCAAAGGAATTGCTCAGCATGAGTTTACGCAAATATTTCCCATGGAAAGTTGGGTAGAGCACGATGGAATTGAAATCTGGGAAACCCAACTCAAGGCTATCAATGAAGTACTGGAGCGCTCACAAATTAAGGCAGAACAAATCCACGCGATGGGAATTACCAATCAGCGTGAAACTACCTTAATTTGGAATCGAAAAACAGGAAAACCCGTTCATAATGCAATCGTTTGGCAAGATCGAAGAACTGCAGCTATTTGTAACAAACTTAAAAAAGAGGGAAAAGAAAAACAATTCTACGAAAAAACTGGTTTACTACTCGATGCCTATTTTTCTGGAACTAAGATCAAATGGATTTTAGATCAAGACCCCGAGTTAAGAACGGCGGCCGAAAAAGGTGAATTGGCCTTTGGAACTGTAGATAGTTGGCTTATTTGGAATTTAACTGGCGGACAAGTACATGTCACAGACGTAACCAATGCAAGTAGAACCTTACTATTCAACATACATACACTTGAATGGGATGAAGAGCTATTAACCACATTAGAAGTGCCAAAGGCGTTGCTCCCAAAGGTTGTCTCTTCTTCTGAAAAGATAGGTGAATGCAGCTCTAAACTTTTAGGACATTCCATAACTATCGCTGGGATTGCTGGCGATCAGCAAGCAGCACTTTTTGGTCAAATGTGTATCGAACCTGGTGATGTAAAAAACACTTATGGAACCGGTTGCTTTTGTATTATGAATACTGGAGACACTCCTGTAATATCTAAAAATAAAATGTTAACCACCATTGGTTACCAAATCAATGGAAAGATCGCCTATGCTCTCGAAGGGAGCGTTTTTATTGCAGGTGCAGTTGTTCAATGGTTGCGTGATCAATTGCAAATGATAAGTGAAGCTAGCGAAATAGAAGCTCTTGCCAAAACCGCGGAAAATAATGGTGGGGTTACTTTTATCCCTGCTTTAGCAGGACTAGGTGCTCCTTATTGGGACTCCGAAGCGACTGGGTCCATCTTAGGAATAACACGAGGAACAAACAAAGGACATATTGCTAGAGCAGCTCTAGAGGCTATTGCGCTTCGAGTCATGGAAATTGTAACCGAAATGCAAAAAGATGCAAATACTACTTTTAAATCCTTAAAAGTTGATGGTGGGGCAAGCAATAACGATTTGCTTATGCAAATCCAATCTGACCTTTTGAGAACAAAAGTTATTCGTCCACAAACGACAGAAACTACAGCTTTAGGTGCCGCTTTCTTTGCTGGACTTGCAACCGGCTATTGGGATTCAATTGAAAGTCTAGAGAATATTTGGACTATAGATAAAAAATTTACACCCAATTCAAATTCAGAAACACAAAAAACCATTGACCTTTGGAAAAAACGTATAGCTAAATTAAGCACCTATAGTCCATAATGAATAGAGCTAAAAATCTCGAAAAGCTACAACAAGAAGAGGAATGGGACGTTGCCATAATTGGCGGTGGTGCATCTGGTTTAGGCATTGCTGTTGATGCTGCAAACCGCGGATACAAAACCGTTTTGTTAGAAAAAAATGACTTTGCAAAATGTACTTCATCCCGAAGTACAAAATTAGTTCACGGTGGAGTACGCTATTTGCAAAATGGAGATATTTCACTTGTTATTGAAGCACTGAGAGAACGAGGTATTATGAGAAAAAATGCACCGCATTTGGTTCGTGATTTAAGCTTTGTAATTCCCTCTTACGATTGGTGGAGTAGCCCATTTTATGGAATTGGACTCAAAGTATATGATATGATGGCTGGTAGGCTTGGTCTTGGTCCATCCACTATTCTTAGCAGAGATGAAACCTTAAACTATCTGCCAAATGTCTATAAGGAAGGCTTAAGGGGTGGAGTCATTTATCACGACGGTCAGTTTGACGATGCGCGTATGGCAATTAGTCTTGCTCTTACAGCAGATAAAGAAGGGGCAAACCTTCTGAATTACATGGAAGTGAAAGGGGTGGAAAAAAAAGATAATATACTAACAGGAGTTCAGGTTAGCGATCATTTGGACGGCTCAGAAACTGTTGTTAAGGCAAAAGTTATAATTAATGCAACAGGAGTATTTTCTGATAATATTATTCGTATGGATCAACCCGATGCAAAACCCATGATCCGACCTTCTCAAGGGGTACATTTAGTAATCGATAAGTCATTTTTGCAAGAGAATTACGCCATCATGGTTCCACATACGACTGACGGCCGAGTCTTATTTGCTGTTCCTTGGAACGGACAAGTAGTAGTTGGAACAACAGATAC
>JAYPMN010000028.1:0-11242 GCA_038129925.1 Flavobacteriaceae bacterium | reverse complement strand
AGGCAGAGCTCTGCAAAAGCTTGTACAGCGGTTCGAATCCGCTCGATGCCTCTTTATTTTTCAAAATAAAGTTTTCCTCCTAACTTTTTCTGATATACCTTTTTTACAGGATCGCCGTAAACGCGAAGCACACTTCCTGCAATAACCTCAGCGTTAATTAGATCTGAAACCGTTACATAAGCATATCCTCCTCCAATTAATTTCGTTTGTGCTTGACTAGTTTGCAGCTGTTCTGCTTCACAACTTCCTCCAGCATTTACATTGAGGTTAAAACTAGATACGGTTCCCTCTAACTCAATTCTGCCACCATTTGTTGCTACTGCGTCCAAACGATCCGCATAAATTTCGAAATTGAGAACAGCTGCTGAATTTGACTTTAATTTAAGACTTGTTTGTACTAGTGGCTCTTGTGCTGTTATTTTCGATTTCTGTGTGGCCGTTATTTCATTTAGTGATTTGCTGTGATATAAATCGACTCGGGTCGGTAACGAATCTGAAAGGCTACCTAGGGAAATTTTAACTTGTAATACCCCGTTTTTCACTCCAAGAATTACGTCGTCTGACTGAGGACCATAAACTACTGCTTTGTTAACTTCTGAGGCAATAAGATTGACCTCTAAGCCTGAAAATACTTTAATTCCTAAAAAGGGTGAAGTTGTAAGTGTCCTTCTTTGATTGTCCTGTGCTTTAGCAAGATAAAAGCTCACAACTAAAAACAATGTCCTTATAATTTTTTTAGAAAACATAAAGCAAAAATCTTCATTTATTTAATGGGAACAAAGTCTAGAAAACGTTTTATGATATTAACTTTTTTTACCTCTATTTTTATTGGATCTCCCAACTGATAAACTTTTTTGGTTCTTTCCCCTATAAGGGCGTGTCGATCCATATCAAAATAAAAGTAATCTTCTTTCATATCAATAGTTCGGATCATTCCCTCACATTTATTCTCAATTAACTCCACATAAAGCCCCCTATCGGTTACCCCTGAGATTACTCCTTCAAATTCCTCACCAACTTTATCTTCCATAAAGACCATTTGCATGTGTTTAATGGAATCCCTTTCTGCCTTCGTTGCCAATTGTTCTCTTTGAGAACTGTGTTCACAGGCTTCTTCAAGAGCATTTTCTGATATCGGTGGTCCTTTGTCTAAAAAGGTTTGTAATAAACGATGAACTAGAACGTCCGGATAGCGTCTTATCGGTGAAGTAAAATGTGTGTAATGCGAAAAAGCTAATCCGTAGTGTCCTATATTATTCGTTGTGTATTCTGCTTTTGACATACATCTCAAAGTTAGAGTATCTATCAAATTCTGTTCTTTTTTTCCCTGACAAGAAAGAAGGAGGTTGTTAATTTCTTTGTTAATTCCTTTTCCTGAGGGATTAAACGAATAACCAAAGCTACTTACAGTGCGCTCTAAATTTACTAATTTTTCTTCATCAGGATCATCATGTACACGGTATACGAAAGGAAATTTTTTCTGCTGAGAGCCTATAAAAGTTGCTACTTTTCGATTGGCCAGCAACATAAATTCCTCAATTAATTTATTTGCATCTTTAGAGCTCTTGAAGAATACGGAATCTGGTTTGTTGTCTTGGTTTAGATTAAAATTTACTTCTACTCGATCAAAGGAGATTGCTCCTTTCTTCATTCTTTCTTTTCTTAAAATCTTTGCTTGCCGATCCAACTCTAGTATCGCAGCAAAAACGTTGTCGGGTACTGAGTACTTTTGTTTTGTCAAAGAGACCGTTGAATCTACTTCTGGTTTATGATGCTCTAACATATACTGTACTTCCTCATATGCAAAGCGGTAATCAGAAAATATTACTGTCCTTCCATACCATTCTTTCAAAACCTTTCCCGAAAAATCCAAAGTAAAAACTGCAGAGAAAGTAAGTTTTTCTTCATTGGGTCTCAATGAACACAAACTATTGGACAATGCCTCTGGTAACATTGGAACTACTCTATCAACAAGATATACAGAGGTGGCTCGTTCGTATGCTTCAGCATCTAGAATCGAATTAGGTGTTACATAATGAGAGACGTCTGCTATATGAATCCCTACTTCTTTCAATCCGTCACCGAGATCTTTAAAAGAGAGTGCATCATCAAAGTCTTTTGCTGTTCTCGGGTCTATAGTAAAAGTAAGGGTCTCTCTAAAATCTCTTCTTTTCTCTACCTCCTTTTTATCAATCGTTGTCGGTATTTTTGCTGCTGCTTGTTCTATAGCTTGAGGAAAATCGTATGGTAATCCGTAATCGTGTAAAATTGCGTGGATCTCGGTCTCAGTTTCACCTGGAGCACCAAGACTTTTTACTATAGTCGCATGGGGTGCTTCTTTATTGTTTTCCCAAGATTTGAAAGTAACCACCACTTTTTCCCCATCCTTATACTCTTTTAAATCTTTTTTTTCTATAAAAAAGTCAGTATAACTTCTACTATTTCTACAATTGACAAAGGCGAAATCTTTTTGTCGCTCCAAGACACCTACATACTCTCTTTGTGCTCTTTCTATTATGGACACAACATGAGCCTCAAAAAATTTATCTTTTCTATGAATATTGACTTCTACGAGATCACCATCCAAGGCTCTATTTAGTTTCTTCTTAGGAACTATAAGTTCTTCTTCAAAATTTTCAATCATTACAACCCCCTTACCTGTTGGGATGATACGAAGGATCGCTTCTTTTGTTTTTTGTTTGTTGTAATGATACTTTCCCCTTTGAGCAGCTACAATAATTTGCTTGCTGTTAAGCTGATTCAAAACACGAATGATGTTGTTTCTTCCCCTTGTGTCTCTAATTTCTAGTTTTGATGCAAGCTGTTTATAGTTAAAGATTGTCTTAGGTGAATTCTTAAATAACGTAAGTATTTTTCCTTCTAATCTTTTTAAGTCTTTTTTCTTTTTAGACATTCAGTTGATGGCTTAAAGCAAAGGTACAACAATCATCTTCCACCACTTATGAACACTATTAACATATTTATCTATTTATCTTTTAATTTTTTATTAAAATATGGTAGTGTATATAGTTTGTTAGTAGTAATGATAAAATTATTTACTTCTCCTTTTTTATAAAGAATAAATAAAATAATCCACACTTTTTAAAAAGTAGTTCACAAAACAAATCATTGTAAATCAGAAAAATGAGGGAGTTTTTTACTTATTGTTTAAAAGACTAAATGTAAATAATAAAAGAAAAAATTTATTTTTTCTTTTATTAATAAGCACAGATTTTCGGTCTATGTTTTTCTTATAAGTTTTGCTAAAAAACTTGCTTTTACTTTATTTTTTCATAACTGGTAAAACGTGTGACAATTACAGATTGTTTTTTTACAATTTGTAAACAACTATTTAATAAAGAAGTTCACCGCTCGTCAACAATTGACGAAGCTTTTATAATTTTACTCAAAAGAATAAAAATGAATATTAGTATAGGAAATGATCATGCTGGTCCTTTGTATAAAAAAGAAATTGTTTTGTACTTAGAATCAAAGGGGCATCTAGTTTTTAACCGCGGTACAGACACTGAAGATAGCGTGGATTACCCGGATTTTATTCATCCTGTTGCTCAAGATGTTTCTTCGAAAAAATCGACATTAGGCATTATTATATGTGGCAGTGGAAACGGCGCTTCTATGACTGCGAACAAACACCAAGACATAAGAGCAGCACTCTGCTGGAGTACTGAGATTGTTAGTTTGGCACGTCAACATAATGATGCGAATATATTGAGTATCCCTGCCCGATTTGTATCTATAAGAGAAGCCTTAGAAATGGTAGATGTTTTTATTACTACTGCTTTTGAAGGTGGGCGACATCAAAAAAGAGTAGAAAAAATAGCTTGTTCGTAAAATGCTTCAATTTGAATGCAAAAGATTTGAAGAGCTTTCACTAAAGGAACTGCACGATATCTTTGCTTTACGAACGGAGGTGTTTGTTGTCGAGCAAGATTGTGTTTATCAGGATATAGATGGAAAAGACACAGCTGCTCTTCACATTAGTGGTTTTGACGAAAAGAAAAACCTAGTTGCTTATTCAAGAATTTTACCCCTAGGCCTTGCTTATGATTCCTATACAGCAATCGGAAGAGTTGTGATAGCAATGACTCACAGATCAAAAAATTACGGTCATGAATTATTGAATTATAGTGTAAAAATTGCAAAAGATCATTTTTATAAGCTTCCAATCAAAATCTCAGCCCAATATCATCTAGTGTCTTTTTACAGCGAACACGGATTCGAACCGGTAGGAAAAGAGTATTTGGAAGATGGTATACCGCATATAGCCATGACGCTTGAGGATTAGTTTTTATCTATACTCTGAAACAAAGATTCTACGTCCTTAATTAAGAGATCAAGCGAAGGAGGTTTTGAGCCTCTAAACAAAAGCATTCCTGAACCAAAAAACAAGGTTTCTGGGGGTAATTCTTTAACAGCGATACGCAATAACCTCTTAATGCGATTTCTTTCAACTGCTTTTTGAAAAGATTTTTTAGGGACGGAAACCCCAGAAAAAAAGCAATCCTTCTCTGTGTTTTGTAAATACTTTAACAGAAGAGTTTTGGTCTGGACAACATTACCCTTGTTAAAAAGGAGATCTACTTCCGTTTTTCCCTTTAGGCGTTTAATTTGAATCCTCTTCTGTGTCCACATAATAATTATTGCTCTTGTCAATATCGGCCATCAAATTGCTTGGATCAATTATGACAGTTTCAATAGCCTCAACATTACGATCAAGAGGTAAATCGTATTTAGGATTCGCCCAAGTCCAATCTTTATTAACCTTCCAAGGTATTGCATAGGGATTTTCTTTTTCCCCACGCATCAATGAAATAGGGATGTAGTGTAAGGCGGTATCTCCATTTTTATAAATAACTAAAATTTCTTGAGGCATCGGCATTAATCCCTTTCTTTCAAGGTGAAGTACACTTCCTGTTTCAGTATTTTCAAGACCGTTTATCGCATAGTCGATTTTATTTGTGGTCTGAGTCCAGTCGGTAAGATACCACTGTAATTGGAGACCTGAAACCCGCTCAGCAACTCTTCTAAAATCATTTGGTTGGGGGTGTTTAAACTTCCATTCATCGTAGTAACTTTGAAGAATTTCAAAAAGTTTTTCTTTCCCTACGATATAACTCAATTGGGCCAAAAACACGGCACCTTTACTGTAGGCAGTACTTTCATATGCTAAATTGTGTTTGTATCGGTTTGCATTGGTACTTTGAGGCATTTCAAAACCAGAGTTTGCAAGATTAAAATATCCTCTGTAAGATCCCTCCAGAGGGAACTCTTTATTCTCCTCTAAAATTTCATTAGAAGCCAATGCCGAAATAAATGAAGTAAACCCTTCGTCCATCCATTCGTGTTTTGTTTCGTTTGTTGCAAGTATATGCTGAAACCACGAATGAGCCAATTCGTGTGCGGTTACCCCGAAGAGAGATCCGTATTGTCTTCCACCTGTAATTAAAGTTAGCATAGCGTATTCCATACCGCCATCACCGCCATGAACCACGCTGTATTGTTTGTAAGGGTAAGGGCCAATTTTAGCATTGTAATACTCCATCATTTTTGCTGTATCTGGCTGTAGTTTTTTCCAGTTTTCAATTATTTCAGGATCATTTTTATAGAAAAAATGAAGCTCAACCCCATTGGGCCCGGGATAGGTGTCGTGAATATAATCAGGATCAGCAGCCCATGTAAAGTCGTGAACTTCAGGGGCTATAAAATGCCAGGTAACCATTCCTTTTTTAGATTTTGGTCGTTTTCTTTCAGAATAGCCCTTTCCAATCTCCTCCGCATTCTGCAAATATCCACTAGCCGCAACAGTATAATCTTTATTCAGTGTTATTTTTACATCGAAATCACCCCACACCCCATGAAATTCTCTTCCTGTGTATGGATCGGTATTCCAGCCTTCCACATCATATTCTGCCATTTTAGGATACCATTGCGCCATAGAAAAAGCGACTCCTTCAGCAGAATTTTTTCCAGCCCTTCTTACAACATCAGGAACCTGTCCCTCAAAACTCAATTCAAGTGTAGTGCTCTCACCCGGTAAAAGAGGGTCGTTTAAGGTAACCTCCAATATCGTTTCTGCTTCTTCTGTCTGGACCAAGGCACCGTTTTGGGTAAGGTTTTTAACCTTTATAAAACCCTGTTGATTAATGGTTAGCGAATCAACATCAACCTTGAACCTTCGATTTTTATCAGCTGCATTTTTAAGCCGAACAGCCATTTCACTTCCCGGTTTAAAGGCGTTGAAATACAAGTGATAAAAAACTTTATGATGGATCTCAGGAGAGTTATTAGTGTACACTAATTTTTGAGTTCCGCTATACCGAGAAGTTTCGGTATTTAAAGTAACCTCCATGGTATAATCTACCTTTTGTTGCCAATATTGAGCACGGGCAACCCCAAGACAGTTCAAAATAGCGAGAATAAGTAAGTTAATTTTCACAATTTGTTTTTTTGATAGTTATTTAGGGACTAAAATATGATTTAAATTTAAAATGATTTTCCATACGGATCCCTTTCTCTGTGTTTTGAAGAGAAATTAGTTCATGGTGTGGATCATGTTGTAAAAAAAGCAGGACCTCATTTTCAAAGGAATCACTTAAAATTTGTTCCTTTTCTTTTAAAGTTAAAAGCGGCCTGGTGTCGTACCCCATAACGTAGGGTATGGGAATGTGACCTACAGTGGGCACTAAATCTGCGGCATAGAGTATTTTTTTTCTTTGGTATTCAATTAGAGGGAGCATTTGTTTTTCTGTATGACCATCAATAAGTTGAATGGAAAAGGGGAAGGGGGTCTTTTTAATAATCGGTCCTGGATTTTCAATAAATTTTAATTGTCCGCTTTGTTCAATAGGAAGTATGTTGTCTGGCAAAAAAGAAGCCTTTTCTCTTGCGTTGGGTGAAGTTGCCCAATCCCAATGAGACTTATGAACCCAGTAGTGTGCATTTTTAAAAGCAGGAACCAAAGCTCCTCTATCACCCTTATTTACACCACCACCACAGTGGTCAAAGTGCAAATGGGTAAAAAAAACATCAGTGATGTCGTCAGGGTGAAAGCCTGCCTGAGCAAGAGATGAATTAAGAGAGTAGTCGCCCCACAATCCATAGTGACGAAAAAAAGAATCTCCCTGTTTGTTTCCCATACCAGTATCGATAAGAATAAGTTGTTTTCCTTCTTCAACCAGCAAGCAACGCGACGCCATTTCAATTCGATTTTTAGCATCAGCAGGGTTGGTACGCTCCCAAAGCGTTTTGGGGACAACCCCAAACATGGCACCGCCGTCCAGCTTGAAATTACCAGCTTCTATAGGATGTATCGTCATCTTATTTAATTTTTATTCGAGCAAAGATATCGGTGGACGTAAGATAAAGGTAGCCTTCTTCAGCATCAAAGGCACAATTTGCTGTACTTTTTCCAGGCATAATTGTTCCTAAATGCGTACCACTTACATCAAGCACTAGAATACCTCCGGGTCCTGTTGCAAAGATCACACCTGACGAATGAACTTTCAATCCATCAAAAAGCCCACGGCGTGTTTGAGCTAAAAGACTTCCATCAAAAAATATTCTTTTATTTTTCAGCAGCCCGTTTTCTACATCAAAAGCTGCAATGATACTGTGTTTGGAGTTTGAATTACCAATATACATCGTTTTTTCATCATTAGACAGAGCAATTCCGTTAGGTCGGCTTAGAGATTTATCCAGCAGTACAAGCCCCTCGTTCTTTGACCACTTGTATACGCCATTGAAATCTAGCTCTTTTATCGCATCTTGATCTTGATCTTTTAATCCGTAGGGAGGATCTGTAAAAAAAATTTCGTTTGCTTGATTAATTACAAGATCATTAGGGCTGTTTAGCCACTTTCCCTCAAAATGATCGACGAGAATTTCGTAATCTGGTACATCAAAGCCCCAGTTTTTTAATTTTGAAATCGCACGATTACCGTGTTGACAGAGAATTAAGTTTCCTTCATTGTCAAGCGTTAAACCGTTAGCACCTCCATCTGTGCTGTGAGGAGCGTGATTTGTCATTCCACTAGGGCTTAAAAAAAGGGATAAGCCGTCTTCTTCAGTCCATAAGTAAGCTTTGTTATTGGGTACATCGGTAAAAACGACCCCATTCAATTTGGAAACCCAAACAGGCCCTTCTGCCCAGGTAAAACCCTTTGCCAAGACTTCGATCTTTGTATCTCTATCAAAGAACACTTCCATTCTTGGGTCAAGGAACTCTACTGAGCCAAAAATTTGCTGACCTTTAGTATTAATAACAACAAGGCTAACTATTATCAGAAAAAAGAGTCTCATTTTTTATTTTTAAAAGCTCTGTCAGTTTTTTGCTATATTCAATTAAAGAAATGGTTTCATCCGTTCGCGCCAATTTGATTTTATTAAAGATTATCATCGCTTCCCCATTACTTTCAATGTGATATATATGATTTTTTTCAAAAAAGCTTATTAGTTTACTTGAAAAAAACTGGCGAATTTTAGGTTCATTTTTTCCTGTAATTAAAAATTTGCTTGAAAAATCAGGATACATTTCAAAGTCGATGTCCTTGAAGCCAGTAAGTGCCATTACCCGATCAAAGATCTTTTCAATGAGACCTTCTTTTTCCATTGTAAATACAGGAATTTCTTTATTTAATTTAAGTAGAATTAAAGTAATATTAAATGTTTCTGCAGAAAAAGCCTCACCTTCGTTAAATGTGACATCAGATATTTCCCAAGAAACTCCTGTCTCTTCAAATGTTCCCCTTAGGCAATTAGATTTTCGCTCAATGGGTCTGATTTCAAAAAAATGAAATTCATTTAGATAATTAGTATTCCAATCAACCTCCGGTTTAAAAATATATTCTTTTTCTAAAGCAATTTTTTTTAAACGACCTTGCCTAGGAGAAAGTTTGGCAGAAGTATTTTCAAGTGAAATCTTTAATGATCTATTATAAGTTGAATAAGAAACATGAGAACTTAAGCCTTCCAACACAACATTTCCCCCTAATTTTCTTTGAGCTTTTAAATAATCTACAATATAATCCATAAAGCTAATTCCAACGAGCTTTGTTTCCGATAAGTCTATATTTAAGTTGACACCATCTGGAATAATCTTGATCAACTTATCTATTTTAGGGATGCTCAAAAAGTTTGCAATTCCTCTAACTTTTAATTCGAACTTCTCCTCATTAATTTGAGTAACATGAGATCCTGAATCATAAATCATTTTAAAAAAATGGTTTAATGGTAATTTTGCTAATAGTATGTGGGTTATTAGAACTATAGATAAGCCACCGATTAATCCCAAAAGTAGATTGGTGTATAGTGTTAAAACTAATGTAAATACGAAAAAAATTAATTGTTCCGGGCCATAGTTATACACCTGTTTAAATATTGCTGGAGAGGCTAATTTATAGCCCGTAAAAACAAGTAAAATTGCAAAGGCACTAAGAGGCACTTGTCTCATGATGGGGCCCAATAAAACAATTAGAATTAGCAATAAAATACCCTGATATAAATTAGACCACTTTGTCTTTGCCCCATTATGAATATTTACAGTGCTTCGAATGATTACTGCAATAATTGGCAGGCCTCCAATTAGGCCGGCTGCTAAGGTACTAAGCCCTATTCCCATTAAATCTTTATTGAGGTCTGTTTTTCTTTTGTAAGGGTCTATTTTATCTACAGCTTTGGCAATTGCTAAGGATTCAATGCTTGTAATAATCAACAACGAAAAAACAGTCGTCCAGAACTCTAAAGTATTGATTTTAGAAAAGTTAGGATGCATAATGGAGTCCATAAAATTTTCTGGAATTTCTAGTAATAGTTTGGGTCCAACTTCATACGAAATACCAAAAAAATTTATGTTGTGTGCGTCAAAGAAATTAAAAGCATAGACAAAAGGAATAGATAGTGTGATTACCCAAATTGGCGCAGGGAAAAACTGAAAAAAACGAAAAGAGATTTTAGAATGAAATAACAATACAATTAATCCCGTCATAGAAATCAAAACAACAAAAGGGTTTGCCTGAGGGAGAAACATAAAAGCATCAATTAAATTTTGAACAATATTCGGACTGTTTGAGTAGGTCCCTAAAGCAACGTGAATTTGTTTTGCAAAAATGATGATCCCAATCGCAGCTAAAATTCCCATAATTACTGAAGAGTGGAAAATATCTGCTAGACGACCTAGTTTTAGTAAGCCTAATAATGTTTGAATTGAACCAGAAACAACTATCGCAGCGAGCACGTAATTGAATGCTTGTCCTGATCCGTCGTCCATAAGACTGATACCAAGAAGGATTACAGCAATTACTCCTTTAGCTGGGCCGTTAATTGAAACGTGACCCCCCCTAAAGAAGGTAGTCACAACTCCACCCACAACAGCTGAAAGTATTCCTGCCATTGCAGGAGCACCTGCAGCTAAAGCAATACCTAAGGAAAGGGGCAGAGCGATTAAGGATACACTAATAGCAGCTATTAGATCACTTTGGAAATTTTCCAGTAGGCCCTTAACTCCGGTATTTATTTTTAATTCCACTTTACCTTTTAGAAATTAAATAGTTTCAACCCAATATAATGCAATTCTAAAAATCAAACTAGGGAACAAGATCTAATTTTTCTACTTTACTAAAAGAGAAATTTTTTAAGAATCAAATGAGGCTAATCTTAATTTGGTGACAGAAATTCTAATCGTTCAGTTTTAAAACAGCCATAAATGCCTGTTGTGGAATTTCAACATTACCAATTTGACGCATTTTCTTTTTTCCTTTTTTCTGCTTTTCCAAGAGTTTTCGTTTTCTACTGATATCTCCACCGTAACATTTAGCAGTAACATCTTTTCTCAAGGCTTTGATAGTTTCCCGTGATATAATTTTGGCACCAATTGCAGCTTGGATAGGAATATCAAATTGTTGACGCGGAATTAACGAGCGTAATTTTTCACAGATTTTTTTACCGATACTGTAGGCATTGTCAGCATGTATAAGTGCAGAAAGCGCGTCAACCTGATTTCCGTTTAGCAGGATATCTACTTTAACCAGTTTTGAAGCTCGCATTCCAATAGGGGAATAATCAAAAGAAGCATATCCTTTGGATACGGTTTTAAGTCGATCGTAAAAGTCAAAAACGATTTCTGCTAAGGGGAGGTCAAAATTCAATTCAACACGCTCCGGTGTTAAATAGGTTTGGTTGGTGATTTGCCCTCTTTTTTCAATACAGAGCGACATTACATTTCCTA
>JAYPMN010000027.1:0-11323 GCA_038129925.1 Flavobacteriaceae bacterium | reverse complement strand
ATAAATGTTGGACAAAAATAAAAAATCCTGAGGGCTGAACCTCAGGATTTTGAAATCTTTATAAAATCTTTTTGAGCCAAAGTTTGATAGAATAAACGATGGTAAAAGTTGCTGGAACGATCACTAGTGTTAGAAAAGTTGCAAATGTTAATCCAAAGATGACAGTCCATGCTAAAGGCCCCCAGAAAATGACATTATCTCCTCCGATATAGATTTTAGGATCCCATTCAGCAAACATGGAAAAAAAGTCAATATTTAGTCCTATGGCAAGTGGAATTAGTCCAAGCACAGTAGTTATGGCAGTTAAAATTACAGGTCTTAAGCGAGCCGCACCACCCTCTATAATTTCCTGAATGGCCAACCTTTTGGAGAGTAATGTTCGTGAATCTAATTCTTCGGTCAAGTGCTTTCGGTCAATCAGCAGTTGAGTATAATCGAGAAGTACTACACCGTTGTTTACGACAATTCCAGCCAAAGCAATAATACCCATCATGGTCATGAGTATGACAAAAGGCATTTGGAAAATCATCAAGCCAAGGAAAACTCCAGTAAAACTCAAGAAAATAGAAAGGAGTATAATCAAAGGTTTTGAAATGGAATTGAATTGAAAAACAAGTAAAAGTAAAATCAAACCTAAAGCAGCAGCTAAGGCATTTGAGAGAAAGGTCATATTTTTTTCCTGCTCTTCAATTTCCCCTGAAAATTTAAAATTGATCCCTTCAGCTATTTGAAAGTTATTTAGTGCATTTTTTACCTGTTCTACGACTTCATTGGCATTGTATCCGGCAAGCACAGAGGAGTAAAGGGTTACTACCCGATTGAGTTCACGGTGTTTGATTGCATTAAAACTGGTAATATTTTTTTGGGTAACTAGAGCAGCAACAGGAATTTCTTTAATTCTGCCGTTAGCGGGATCTCTAAATATGATATTTTGATTGAATAGTGCATTGTTGTCATATCGGTTTGTTTGATCGAAGCGGACATTGATATCGTAGTCATCCCCGTCTTTCTTATAAATTCCAGCTTTGGAACCAAACAGAGAAGTTCTCAAAAGTTGTCCTACTTGAGACGCTGAAACCCCTAGTTCTCCTGCTTTTTTACGATCAATTTGCAATTGAGTACCGGGCTTGTTTTTATTGACATCAATTTTGAGTTCTTCCACACCACTGACATTGACTCGGTTGAGAAAATCCTTCATTTGTTCTGCAGTCTGAATGAGATCCAAATAAGCAGCTCCTGTAATTTCAATGGTTATAGGATATCCTGCTGGTGGTCCATTGGCATCTTTTTCTACGGAGATGGCTACACCAGGGAATTTTTCAAAGAGTTGTTCTTGAATGGCTTTTCTAAGACTTTCACTTGAAACCCCATCTCTATATTTAAACTCCTTCATGGTTAGGGTTATTTTTCCTTTATGAGGGAGTTCGTTGGTGTTTCCGTTGTCCACAGTTGGATTTCCTGATCCTTCTCCTACTTGAGCAACCATTGACTCTACGAGAAGATTAGTACCGTTTTTGTTATATTCTGAGCGAGACATTACGGATAAAATTTCCTCCTCAATTTTTCGTGTAGTTCGATTGGTCTTTGCAATAGCTGTACCTTCAGGATACTCTATAAAGACAAGAATTTGTTTGGGCTGATTATCTGGAAAAAATTCTACCTGAGGAGGGAAAATTCCCATTAAGGCAAATGAAAAGAATAACAGCAAAAAGGTTCCACCTAAGAACAAATAAGGCTTGACACCATTCAAGGCAAAACGCAATAGTTTTCGATAAGCGTTTTCCATTTTGACTAAAAAATTATTTTGAAAACTGGTTGCCCATTTTTTGATAAAAAACTTGTACAACCAAAAGAGTACAGGGACTAAAACCATCAGGTTTCCAAAAATGCGAGTATCAGAAGATCCAAATAGAAGTAATATTCCAAGACCTCCCATAAAGAGGGTTAAACGCCATAAAGATTTAGTACTGATTTCACGCTCGCTAATTTCCATAAACTGAGAGACCAGCATGGAATTAAAGAATATTGCTACGATAAGAGAAGAACCTAAAACGACAGATAAGGTAATTGGGAAATAGATCATAAATTCACCCATTAATCCTGGCCAAGCCCCCAGTGGCACAAAGGCTGCTATGGTAGTTGCAGTAGATACAATAATTGGAAATGCAATTTCTCCTATCCCAGCTTTTGCAGCTTGAATTCTGCTGTAACCTTCTTTTTCCATTAATCGGTAAACATTCTCAACTACAACAATTCCGTTGTCAACGAGCATTCCCAGACCCATCACCAATCCAAAAAGAACCATGGTATTGAGGGTGTACCCTAAAAATGAAAGTATCATAAAAGACATAAACATGGACATTGGAATGGCAAATCCTACAAATAAGGCGTTGCGAAAACCTAGGAAGAACATCAGTACGGTAACTACCAATATTACCCCAAAAATGATGGAATTCACTAGTTCGCTAATTTGATTTAAGGTCATGTTGGACTGGTCATTAGAGACGATAATTTCTAAGTCTTTAGGAACACCTAAAGCTTCGTTATCTGCTACAAGCCTCTTAATTTCTTGAGAGGCCTGAACAAGGTTTTTCCCTCCTCGTTTGACCACATCAAGAAGGACCGCTTTTTCACCAAAAGAACGAGCAAAAGAGGTCACTTCCTTTTCTTTAAATGAAATATTGGCCAAATCACCGAGATAGACAGGTCCTTTGTCCGTTTTGACAACAAAATCTTTTAAGTCTTCTGGATTTTCAATTTCTCCAGTAAGTCGAATATTTCTTCTTTGTCCACCACTCACAATATTTCCACTTGAAATGGTTGTGTTTTCTTGAGAGATGGCTCCTAATATATCGTTAAAGGATACTTTTGCTGCAGTCATTTTATAAATATCAACCGCAACTTCAACCTCAAAAACCTGGATTCCTCGAATATTGACTTCTTTAATTTGGGGGAGTTGTTCGATTCGAGATTCAATTTTTTCTGCAAAAATTTTCAATTGCTCTATAGGATAATCACCTTCAATAGAGATGTTTAAAATAGGCTGAAGCTCTGAAAAATCCAGTTCAAAAATATTGGGTTCTACTTTGGCGTTATTAAATACTGGCCAATCCGGTCCCGAAGTAATTCCATCTACTAAATCCTTGACTTTTTGCTTGGCATCATCAATGGTAATATTTTCATCAAATTCAATATCGATAACAGAAAAATCTTCGGAAGATGTAGATCGGATTTCCACCAAATTGGTCACCCCTTTAAGGGCTTCTTCAAGGGGGTCTGTGATTGATCTTTCAATATCCTCAGCTGTATTTCCAGGATAAATGGTACTTACAAAAACTTTGGTGTCATTGATTTCTGGGAAGGTCTCCCTTGGCATTGAAAAATAGGAACTGATTCCCAATATCAAAAAGATAGTCATGATAACATAAATCACCGTGCGGTGATCAATGGCCCAACTAGACAATGCAAATTCTTTAATTTTTGGTGTTCTCATTTGAAGTTGGGTTTATTGCTCAATGCGTTTTACTTTCTGATTGGGTTCGAGTAAACTTACACCCTCATCAATCAGTAAATCTCCTTGAGAAATTCCTTGGGTAATTTCTATCATTTCATTCTTACTTCTGCCCAATTCAATAAAGCGTTGTTCAGCGGCATACCTGTTTTCCCCTTCAGAATTGGATAATGCAAAAACAAAATATTCACCCTCGGCATTTTGTCTTAAAATTCTTCTTGGAACCATCAAAGCCTCAGGATTGGTATAGTCAATGACATTGAGTTTAGCGACAAGATTAGGTTTGATATCGCCATTGGGATTGTCTAGTGGAGCTTCAATTCTAAACGTTCGATTACTCGGCTGAACATAGCTTCCTGTTTGACGAATATTGGTAATTTGAGATTGTCCGAGTACCGGAATCTCAACTACTGCTTTACTCCCTTTAGTAACAGAGGTTAGGTAATTTTCTGGCACATCGGCCTCTACATACATGCGGTTGAGGTTGACAATTCTAAGAATTGGGGTGACCCCAGGAGCAACACTAGCACCTTGGTTTGCAAATACCTGATCTATGGTTCCGTTAAATGGCGCATAAATCCTAGTTTTAGCCAGTTGTCTTTTCATCTGAACTAACTGCTTTTTTTGAGCTTCATAACGAGTTTTCGCTTCCAGATACATCATTTCAGAACCAATTTTCTGATTCCACAGCCGCTCTGTTCTTTCAAAAGTTGTTTCAGCTAGATTGAGCTGAAGCTCGATTTGATCCAATTGTTCCTTTAGCCCCGCGTCATCAATTTTAGCTAAAAGCGTCCCTTTTTTAACAGACTGCCCTTCCTTGACATATATAGCAACTAACTTACCGCCGTATTCGGGATACAGGTCTAGGTTTTGTCTTGTCTTTACATTGGCTTGAACTACTATGGTATGTTCAAAATTGACTCCTTCTACAGCTAGTGCAGTAACTAAAACGCGCTTTTCGCTGTTGGTCATCTTATCAATTAGTGTATTGACTTCCTCAAGTGCTGTTGTTGCAGTATTGATTTGTTGGGTTAATTTATCTTTTTGAACCTGAAGAGCTTCTAAGCTGGAAGAAGCTGAAACGTTTTCTTTGACGACTTCTGAAGGTTGCCCACAACGGAACACTAAAAGAGAAAGACCGATAAATAGGATTGATTTTTTCATAAGAATTTATTCTATTGGAGTATTAAGAAGGGTTTCTAGGGTTAATTTTTTTTGGATTACATTTTGAATGGCCGAAATGTAATTATTTTGTGCGCTATACAATTGAAGTTGAGCCTGTCTAAGATCAAAAGAACTTGCGATACCCTCAAAGTATTTGGATTGATTTTTTTGTTCAATTCTTTCTGCTAAGGCTAAATTTTCTTTGTTAGTAAAGTATGTTTCAACTGATAACTCATATTCATTTACAGCAGCCTTTACTTCGATACTGATTCTTTCCTGAGTCTCTTCAAGAGAAGTCTCTGCCTGATCCACAGCTATTTTAGCTTTTTGAGATTGCGCTCTTCGTTTAAAAGAACTGAAAATGGGGACTTGTAGATTTACACCAAACAAGGCTGCTCCAAACCATTTTTGTCCGGGATCAGTAAATGAAAAAGTTTCGCTATTTCCGGTATAATTTCCATTCAAAAAGGCAGATAGTCTGGGTAAACTTTTTGATTTTTCGTATCTATAAAGCAGGCTTTCAGAACGTAAATTTGTGGATGCAATCTTAATATCTACATTGTTGTCGAGCTTTATGTCCGCTTCAAATTTATGCTCGAAAAGTCCATCAGTGGTTAGTGACTCTAACGTATCAACAAGATTTAATGGAGCTTTGGCAGGAAGACCCACAAGAAGTTTAAGCATATTAAGGCTGATTATCTGGGTGTTTTTTGCATAACGTAGTTGTGTTTCAACACTGGAGAGTGTCAGTCTGAGCTGTTCCACACTTTCTTCCTCTTCAAAACCATTTCTAAAAAGGGCTAGGATTTCGTTTAAGTTGGCTTCTAGATTACCTTTATTTTTTTCTAAAAACTTGATATTTTCTTGAATCAATAAAACGGAACTATAGGTGGAAACAATATTCTTTTTGATTTCTAAAGCGGTTTTTTCAAAAAGATTTTTAGATATATCTAGGTAAACATTTGATGCTTCCAGACCAACGATGTAAGAACCATCAAATAACAATTGTTGGAGCGTTACTCCAGCATCCATAGTTTGTGGAGTTCCAAATTGAACTTCTGCAAACTCACCTTCTTTCCCACCGAAAAATTGAGCGGGGATGAGTGAAGTAGGAAGCTCTAAGAAATTCTGATAATTTGCACTTGCACTGATTTGAGGAAGGCCGATGGCAATGGTACTCCAACGTTCTTTGTAGGCACGCTGAACCTCACGGCTGGCATTAATTATTTGTCTGTTATTTTCCTGTCCAAAAGCAACTGCTTCGTCCAAGGTCATTGTTTTAGGGAGCTCTTGGGCAAAAGTCCATGAAACAACAAATGTTAAGAGTAGTTTTAGGTTGAGATTGTTTCTCATGCGTTATATTCTTTTTTATATTGGACTAGTTTTTCTATACCTAGAGGAGTGCAAATGGCACGTAAATGATACTCTGAAAAATCAACCAATAATTGATCAATTTTATACTTATCTAAAGGAAAAAGGTTTATGTCAGTTACACCTCTCATTCCATTAAAATAGATTCTAGTGATAAAGTCAATATTAATTTCTTTTCTAAAAAGTCCCGTTTCTATTCCTTTTTTGATGCCATTGGAGAAGGAACCACTTAGTATTTCAAAGTCTCTAGTCTTAATTTTATCATAGATACTGGGATAGTATTTTTGAAGTTGATATTGGGGAGAATTTTGTTCATTTGAAAGATGATTTAAAGCCTCTTTTTTTAGTTGATAAAGTTCTATAATGGGGTCCTTTGCTTGTTTTGCAATAGTTTGCAGCCTTTCCATGATGCGACTGTGATGGATTAGCGACGCCTGTTCAACCAGAACTTCTTTAGTTGAAAAATATGTGTAGATTGTTTTTTTTGAAATACGCATTTGTTGCGCAATCTCATCCATGGTAATGCTCTTGAAACCATACTGTAAAAAAAGTCTAATGGCTTGTTCAATAATTTCTTCCTCCATCTTTTTTTTTGCAAATATACGAAATGGAAACTATAATCCAAAAAAAGTTTCCAAAGTTTCTGTCCCTCTCAGAATTCAGATTAAAGTTTATTTTTACAAAAAATAAATTCATGGCGAATTACAGTAAACAGTTTCAGAACTATCTTCAATCTTTAGAGCAAAAGCAGACTCCTAAAGGTTTATATGATCCTATTGATTATTTGCTTGCTTTGGGTGGAAAGCGCATACGTCCTACATTGACGCTTATGGCAACTGATGTCTATGAAGGATGCACTGAAAATAGTCTTGCTGCAGCACTTGCAATAGAGCTGTTTCACAATTTTACTTTGATGCACGACGATATTATGGATGATGCACCTTTGCGGAGAGGACAACCGACTGTTCACGAAAAATGGGATGTTAATACGGGTATATTATCAGGAGACGCCATGTTGGTTCAAGCCTATCAAGCATTAGAAGTTTACCCAGAAGGACTGCATTCCAAATTGACTCGCCTGTTGAGCAAAACCGCGATCGAAGTTTGCGAGGGTCAACAATACGACGTTGATTTTGAAAAGCAAAATGAAACTACTATTGAGGCTTATTTGGAAATGATTCGGCTAAAAACCGCTGTTTTAGTCGGTTGTGCACTTCAAATGGGAGCTCATATAGCAAATAGTAGTGAAGAGGAAGCATTAAATATTTACGATTTTGGAGTTTTACTCGGATTGGCATTTCAAATTCAAGATGATTATTTAGATGCTTTTGGTGATCCTAATACATTTGGAAAGCAAGTAGGGGGTGACATAATAGAAAATAAAAAAACCATACTCTACCACAAAGCATTGCTTCTAGGTAATGAAGATCAAAAAATCCAGCTCAGAAGTTGGTTTGAGTCAAGTGAGGATTTTGTAGTGGAACAGAAAATTAAAGCTGTAAAGGAACTATTTGAGGAGACTACTTCGGCAGAAGCGAGCCAAGAATTGATGCAAAACTATACTGAGCAAGCCTTCCAAGTCCTGGAATCCTTGGAGATAAAAAAGCAGGGAAAAGCAATTTTAAGGTCTTTTGCAAATAAGTTAATGCAGCGACAATTTTAAAAGATCCTTTTAAAGAAAGCAGATAAAAACCAACCAATTTGTTTCATTGAAAACGAAGAGAGGATAAAAAGCTCTTCGCCGAAGGAGGTTTTTTCATCCAAGAATCGAAATATCCTCATAGGTGGATTTTTGTCAAACATTCGAATAAAAAGTTCACTACCCTTATCATTGTATTTTTCCAGCACATCTAGAAAAAGTAAATCGTAATACCAAAAGCGACTTTTCTTATGAAATGTTGTTAAGTCTCGCCCTGTTTTAAGGAAAGGGATCAGTCTGTTTATTTGACGGACGGTATTTATGAATGTAAACCCAGTACTGGCCTTTGTCCAACCTCCAGCAGTTCCAATATTAAGTAAACTAGGTGTATTGGAACGATTAAATGGATAGCAACTCATGGGTATATTCCCCTGTTCTTTACCTTCAATTTGATAGCTTGTAATATTCATCGATTTTAAATAGGCCTCAATTCCTTCTTCGTATTCTCTAGTTGTTAAAAGATCTTTTGAAAAAAGGGTGTATTCAACTAATGCTTGACGATCATTTTGAGGTAGAAGGTAGAGAAATCTCGTTTGTTGTTTTTGGGGAATATTAAAATCCATAAAAAGGATTTTATCTGGGTCAAAACTTCCTTTTGGCGCATTGACAAACCAGCCGATAAAGTGCTGCTTTAAGACAGGATACTTATTTTGTATTGTAATTTTTTTAGGGTCAAATAAACTTGAAAAAACCTGAGACGCTGAAAAGACTCCTTGGTCAGTTTCCACAACTGTATGATCAACTTTTGAGTCCAATTCTTTGACTTCAGCTTGTAAGATACGAATGTTTTGAGGTTCTGATTCCAAGGGGAAATAGCTGTTGTAAAAAGCCTTTGAGCGCATCATTTTGTAACGGTATGGATTCAATTTAAAATCCTGTCTTTTTTCAGGAGAGATGAAGGTGGCATGATTCCATTTTTTCGATAGTAAATCATCAAAATTACCATCTCCAGTTTCCCAAAAGGACCATGTCCTGTCGTCACTGTTTTTGACTTCTTTTTCAATTAAAAGGATTTTCTTAGCCACAAAAAAATCGTCTGCCTTCATCGCATTTAATAAAAGCAGACCAGCAGCACCTCCGCCACAAATGATATAATCGAACTCTTCATTTTTCATACACAAAGTGGTAAAAGTAATTAATTCGACCTGAAAAGGTGAATTAAAGCGCTAAAGTCTTTATTTTGGCAGAAATTAAAAAACAATGGATAGTATAATTACGTTTTTTGAATCGATAAGTCCAGTCACAGGCGCTTTTTATGCTACTTTATTCACTTGGGGGCTTACCGCTTTGGGAGCTTCACTGGTTTATTTTGTCAAAGGGATGAACCGAGCACTTTTAGACGGCTTACTAGGCTTTACCGGTGGGGTGATGGTGGCCGCTAGTTTTTGGAGTCTTTTGGCTCCTGGTATTGAGATGAGTCCTGGAGAAGGTTTTGTAAAAGTAATTCCAGCTGCACTTGGATTTGGCTTTGGTGCCATGTTTATTTTCGGTTTGGATAAAGTCTTGCCTCATATTCATATCAATTTCAAAGAATCTGAAGGGATTAAAACACCTTGGCATCGTACCACATTGTTGGTATTGGCAATTACCCTACACAATATACCTGAGGGATTGGCAGTAGGAGTATTGTTTGGCGGAGTTGCAGCGGGCATACCGGAGGCATCCATTACGGGTGCTGTAGCACTAGCTATCGGAATTGGGATACAGAACTTTCCTGAGGGGATAGCTGTTTCTATGCCTATGAGAAGACAAGGAGTCAGCCGATTTAAAAGTTTTTGGTACGGACAGCTCTCTGCAATTGTTGAGCCAGTTGCAGCAGTTATCGGTGCAGTTGCTGTTACGTTTTTCACTCCGCTTTTACCCTATGCATTGGCGTTTGCTGCAGGGGCAATGATATTTGTTGTAGTGGAGGAAGTAATTCCTGAGACCCAGCAGGATAAATATACCGATATATCAACATTAGGTTTTATAGGAGGCTTTATAGTGATGATGACCTTAGATGTAGCCCTAGGTTAATCCTCCTTTTCGCTAAAATTTTGCCATCCTTGTGCGGTCAATTCTATTTGATGACCCATACCATTTATAAGTTGACAGCCTGCATTTTGTTCTACTGCATGACCAATAACAGTCAGCAAGGGGTGATTTTTGATTTTATCAAAGTCTTTTTGGGAAATGGTAAAAAGTAATTCGTAATCTTCTCCTCCATTTAACACAGCAGTGGTTGAGTTGAATTTAAATTCTTCACAGATAAGGTTTACTTCAGGATCCATAGGCAATTTTTCTTCAAAGAGATGAAAACCAATATTGGAGGATTTTGACAGATGAAGGATTTCAGAAGAAAGTCCGTCGCTGATATCGATCATGGAAGTAGGAACGATCTTTAATTCATCAAGCAATTCGATCACATCCTTTCTAGCCTCTGGTTTGAGCTGTCTTTCAATACTGTAGCTATAAGGACTCAAATCGGGCTGTGTATTAGGATTTACTTGAAATACCGCTTTTTCGCGTTCTAAGATCTGAAGGCCCGTATAAGCTGCTCCTAAGTCACCGCTTACGACTAATAAGTCATTTTCTTTTGCTCCTGAGCGTGGGACAATTTTATCTCTGGAAGCCACTCCAATTGCAGTTATTGAAACGGTTAGTCCTGTGGTACTGCTCGTTGTATCTCCCCCGACTAGATCTACTTTATAATTTTTACAGGCCAAATCAACACCAGTGTAAAATTCCTCTAAAGCTTCTAATGTAAACCGATTTGATACGGCAAAAGAGACTGTTATTTGTGTAGGTATCGCATTCATGGCATAGATGTCCGAAAGATTTACCATTACTGCTTTATAACCCAAATGCTTTAAGGGCATATAGCTCAAATCAAAATGAACTCCTTCAACTAATAAATCAGTGCTGATAAGGGTTTGTTTTGAATTGTGATTGATAACTGCTGCGTCATCTCCTATTCCTAAAACACTCGATTTATTTTTATGCTTTACGGATTTGGTCAATGCCTCTATTAAATTAAATTCCCCTAGGTTATCTAGAGGAGTTTTAGATGTATTTTTATCTTCAAACATGGCTCAAAAGTAAGGAACCTTGGTTAATTGTTAAAGCTTAAGCAGGCTTATGTTTTTTTACTAATTTTAAGTAAAAAATAATAATGAAATCTCTGTCCCTAAAATTATTGATCTTCCTACTTTTTTTGAATTGCGCTAAGGATTCTGAAATTGATCAATCACCGTCAGTAATTGACACTCCTGATACAGAACTTTCCAACGATACTAGCGATACTGAGAACTCCCTTGGATATATCCCTTGTGAAAGTGGTATGGCAGGTATTTATCCCTGTTTGGGATTTGACTTATTGTCAAGAGTTTCATTAAATGAGTTTGGAAGTGAGTATGGGAATGACAACTGGGGTTGGACAGACCCGGATACTGGCGTCGAATATGTGCTTAATGGTTTAGACGATGGAGTGGGATTTGTATCGATTGAGGACCCAGAAAACCCCGTATATTTAGGGAAATTACCCACAGCTACAGATCCAAGTCCTTGGAGAGATGTCAAGGTATATAACAATTACGCTT
>JAYPMN010000026.1:0-11409 GCA_038129925.1 Flavobacteriaceae bacterium | reverse complement strand
AATGGCTGCTGAAGGAGCCTTATTTACTTCTTACTACGCCACTCAACCTGTTTGTTCTGCTTCCAGGGCTTCAATATTAACAGGCTGCTACCCGGATCGTATCGGGATTCACAATGCCTACAGCCCAGGGTCAAAAGTGGGACTGAACCCGGAGGAAACAACTCTGGCAGAACTACTCAAAGATCGAGGTTATGCAACTGGAATTTTTGGTAAATGGCATTTGGGAGATGCCCCAAAGTTTTTACCTCGTAGACACGGTTTTGATGAATTTTACGGTATTCTTTATTCTAATGATATGTGGCCTAAACACCCACAACAGGGAACTGTATTTAACTTTCCAGACATTTCACTTTATGAAAATGAAACTCCTCTGCGTGTTTTGGAAGATCAAACCTTTCTTACTGCTGCGCTTACTGAAAAAGCGATAGGTTTTATCAAAAAGAATAAAGCAACTCCATTTTTTGTTTACCTGCCACATCCCCAGCCTCATGTTCCTTTGTTTGCTGCTGAGGCATTTCAGAATACCCAAGCCAGAGGATTGTATGGAGATGTCATCAGTGAAATTGACGACAGTGTAGGACAAATACTTAAAACTCTTAAGGAGGAAGGTTTAGAGGAGAATACCATAGTTATTTTTACTTCAGACAATGGCCCTTGGCTTTCCTATGGAGGGCATTCAGGTTCACCAGGAATCTTTAGAGAAGGGAAAGGAACCAATTGGGAGGGTGGACATCGAGTCCCAGGGATTATTCGTTACCCAAAAGCAATTCAACCTAACACCCGTATTGATGCCCCTGCTATGGGCATTGATTGGCTACCAACTTTGGCAGATTTTACAGGTAGTAATTTACCTCAGAAAAAAATAGATGGAGAATCTCTTGTACCGCTTCTTACGGGAAAAACGGTCCAGTCACCACACGATAATTTTTTCTTTTATTACCGTACCAATGAATTACATGCCGTTCGGCATAAGGACTGGAAATTATACGTTCCCCATACCTACCGAAGTTTAAACGGACGTCAAGGAACCAATGATGGATTCCCTGTACCGTATGACATGAATGAAATTAGCGAAGCCGAGTTGTATGATTTAAGTCAAGATCCAGAAGAACAAGCTAATCTTGCTTTAGCCCATCCAGAATGGGTTGATAAAATATCTAAAATTGCAGATTCAGTTCGTGGAGTATTAGGAGATCGATTAACTGGAATCAAAGGTTCAGAGGTTCGTCCTGTAGGTAGGATTGATTAAGAAGACCAAGGCCCGTGTACTAAATCTTGACGGTCATTATCGGTTCTTAAGAAGCCGTGTGCTCCAAAATAATCACGTTGAGCCTGAATAATATTTGCACTACTATTCTGAGTTTTTAATGCAGTGAAATACGTCCAAGCATTTTGCATACAGGGGATAGGAATTTCATTTGTTACCGCTCGCCTTAGTAGTTCTTTCCAATTCTCTTTTCCATGATTAAAATGCTCTTTAAAACCCTCACTTAAAAGCAGCACAGTATTGTCTTGCAAAAGTTTAATGCAATCATCCATGAGATCTGACTTAATAATACAGCCCTCAGCCCAGACGGAGGCGACTTGACTTAAATCCAATGTCCATTTGTATTCTTTTGCAGCTAGGGTGAGCATTTCAAACCCTTGGTGATGGTTAATCCATCGGGATAAGTCATAAGCGTTTTTAAGTAGTGTGGAGGAAATTTTAAAAATTGATTTGGGGTTGTCAAAATGTTTTGAAAAATGAACACGTTTTTTTTTAAAAAAGGAGAGATAACGCGCATGGAGTGCCGCTGCCATAAGCGAATTAGGATAGCCAAGGGCTGTAGCTGAAGCTGTTGCCCATGCTCCTGTTCCTTTGTTGGAAGCCTGATCTTGAATTAATTCAATAAAAGGAGTCTCACCTTCTCGATATTTTAATAGCGATGCGGTAATCTCTAAAAGGTAACTTTTACTTTTAGTTGCGTTCCATTGACTTAGAGTTTTTTGAATCTCATCATGTGACATAGTGCAGCTTGCAAGGGCGTATAGTTCAGCTAGCAACTGCATTTCAGCATATTCAATTCCATTGTGTACCATTTTGACAAAGTGCCCTGCACCACCTGTTCCAAAATAGGCACAACAAGGAATTTTATTCCTGTTCTTTGCAGCGATTTTAAATAAGTCTTCCTTTACAATTTCATAGGCGGTAAGATCACCTCCAACCATGAGGGAAGGTCCTTTTAAAGCACCTTCCTCACCTCCGGACACACCAACACCCAAAAATAAAACGCCTTGGTCGTTCAGCCTTTTTGCTCGCGTCTCAGTTTCTTTATAATTCGTATTGCCTCCGTCTATGACAATGTCTCCTTTTGAAAGCAAGGGGATCAACTGTTCAAAAAAATGGCTTGTGGCTTTTCCTGCGGGTAGCATAATAAATATTTTTCGTGGCTGCTCAAGGGCGGAAACAAAGTCCTTTAATTCCTCAAAGGCTTGGGCTTGATTAAGTTCAGTGTAAAGTTGCTTTTTTTTCATTGCAACATCTTCTTCCTTTCCTTCTACACGTCTGTTAAATAAGGCTAGAGAGATTTCATTTTGAGAAAAATTTCTGCTTAGACTGGTTCCCATGACTCCCATTCCTGCGATCCCCCATTGCATTTTAGTGTTCATTGAGATAGGGTTTTAGTTGTTTAATCATTTGTCTTACAGGCAGGCTACTGTTCAGTTTGATGCTTTCTTTTGGAGCTTCTAGGGTATCCAATTGACTTTGTAGTAAGTCAGGGGGCATAAAATGAGTACGCTCTTCCATTCGCTTTTGCAAGACAGTACTATCAGTATCCAGATACACCCAAAGAATTGAATCATGAGGCAAATCATTACTCAAGAGTTGTCTGTACCTCTTTTTTAAGGCCGAACAAGCTAAGACAGTGTTAGTTCCTAAATGATTTTTCAGGCAGGCATTGATTTGCTTTAACCAAGGGAAGCGATCTGTGTCGTTAAGTGGAATTCCATTATTCATTTTCTTTTTATTTTCCTGAGAATGAAAGTCATCTCCCTCTAAAAAAGTGTAATTGTAAGTGGATGCTAAGGCTTTCCCCAAGGTGGTTTTTCCACATCCACTCACACCCATTACAATAATAATTTTAGACACATCGTAAAGTTATAAATTCGATTGAAATTTGAGTATTAAAGCGCATTCCAATTCAGTGTTTGATTTGTTTCAGCAGCTTTTTTTGCGAGGCTCAATATTTTAGAAACAATCACATTATTTTCAAGACTATATAGGCTAAAGGGAGGAAGTTTTTTATTGTATTTAGTTACTTCAAGCAGGAGTCTAAAAGGGTCTTTTTGGTTGGAGGCAATCGAGGGGGGCTTATGGGTATAGAATCCCTTTTTTTCATTTTCTAATACGATCATTTCCCTACTGGTTTTGGCATCTATGTAACCGTTTGAACCGTAGACTTGCATATCTTTTCTATTGTGGGACCAGTTCCAAGAGGCCTGAATAAGAACCTGTTGTTTAGGATATTCCAAAACAATTGTGGTGTCATCATCCACATCTGGATAGCGGTCAGGTTTTGTTTGCTTGGTAATACAACTGATCCTTAGAGGGGCTTGTCCTTCTAAAAACCATGTTGCAATGTTCGCACCATAACATCCAAAGTCAGTCAAAGCTCCACCTCCATTTTGAACAGGGTCGGTCAACCATTCTAAAAATTCCGGAGAACAGCCGATTTCTTGAGGGCCAGGGTGACCTGTATTGAAGACCATTTTCGTCAAGCCGCCTAGCAGATCATTATCGACCATTTTTTTTGTTTCATAAGTACTTTCATACCAAGAAGTCTCATAATTTGTAAGGATAGGAGTTTGGTATTTTTGATGCAGGGCTTCAATTTTTTTTGCTTCCTCATAGTTCGTTGCCAGAGGCTTTTCTACCATGATGGGAATTTTAAGAGGGGAAAAAAATTCTACAACCTCAAGGTGCTTGTTAGTTTGATTAAAAGCGGATACTGCTTCAGGTTTTGCTTTTTGGTACAAACTTTTATAGCTGCCAAAAAACAGCGAATCGGGAAGGTTATATTGCTTTTGATATTTAGCTATCGCTTTTTGGTTGGTTTCAACTATTCCAACCACCACTACATCATCCCCTTTCCGATTAAAAATCCAGTGCACATGATCGTGAACTAATCCTATAATGCCTAGACGAAGAGGTTTCTCTTCATTTGTTTTTGACAGTTGCACGTTTGTGGAATATGATTTGTTAAAGTTCAATAGAAGTAACCCAAGGAACAACAATTGATACAGGGGGAAGGATTTTCGAGACATACTTTTTGTATATTGACTTTTGAATTAAAATCCAATATACTAATTAAATACTCAATTAGGATGAATAGAATTAAAGCCACGCTAACTGTCATTAGTTGTTTTTTTGCACTTTCTACGTATGCACAAGACCGGCCAAAAAAGCTATTAGCAATTTTTGCGCATCCAGATGACGAGCAATCAATAGGCCCTCTTTTAGTAAAATCAGTAGAAGAAGGTGTAGAAGTTACTCTAGTTATTGCTACAGACGGTCGTTTGGGTGTAAATGAATACACAGACTTTGTGGCTGGTGATAAATTAGCTACCATACGTAGGGCTGAGATGCAATGTGCTGCAGAAGTTTTAGGAGTTAATTTAATTCATCTTGACTATCATGACCAACTTAAAGCAGCCGAAGGATTTGACGGACATATTCCTCATGTTCAGAGTTTGATTTTAAAGCTTAAAGAAATCATCACTGAAACAGCTCCAGATGTTATTATTACTTGGGGTCCTGACGGTGCAACCACTCATATGGATCACCGTTTAGTAGGCGCCTCTGTAACCCAGGTTTTTGTTTCTCAACTTTGGGATCACCCGATGGATTTGTTTTATTTTGGAATTCCTAAAGATTTATTGCCCTCACCCAAAGCTAAGACGCTAAGAGGTCAAGATCCGAGCTATTTAACGACTCGAATCCCTTTTTCAGAAGCGCACTATAATCAAGCTTACGAGGCATTATTATGCCACAAAAGCCAGTATCCTGCTGAGGTGGTTGCTCAAATTAAAAAAGAACGAACGCAGTGGGGTAATACAATCTATCTACGACAGTTTGCAATTCCAGAAAAGGGAAGGGTTTCGTTATTCTAGCCCTCCAATTAGGGCGGTGTTTGGAAATAAAACTTGTTGACTTTTGATTTGACTACCACTTATACCCGTATTCCACAAATACAATTTTTTTAAAGCAGGGAGTTGTTTTGCAATATCAAATATTTGTTGATCAACCTGAGTGCTGTGGAGGTTCAAAATTTCAAGATGATTGAGAGAACTCAATAGATCCAAATTTGTATCTGATAAATCGTTTTTTTGTAAATATAACCTTGTTAGATTTTCCATTTGTGCAATAGCATCTAGTGCATTATTTTGGACATTTGCTTCGCTTAAATTTAGCCAGGTGATATAGGAAGCATAGTCAGCCAAAACAGCTACAGTCTCTTCGGTTATTTCTTTTCCTTGATAACGAATGTCAAGTAAAGAATTAGCTGTTGAGAGTTTTCTCCAACTTAATTGCTGTTTTTCAAGACGGGAATAGTCTTGCTCAGAGAGGGGTTTTAAACTTACTTTTTCATACCAAGGCTTCTCTTTTGAATCAAGACTGTAGTGTTTGAGTAGTAAATGCTGGATATCTGTACTTAAACGCTGCTCTGAAAGCGGTTTGTCAATTTCAGCTCCTTCTAAGATCCACCATTCAATCAATTGAATTTCAGCGTAGGTTAGCGGAATGCCTGCGGGGGGCATAAACCTTTTATCTGACTGTTCTTTGATAATTCGATTGTAAACTAAACTTTTATCTAAGTCTTTTTGTACAATTGCTTTACCGCTACTGCCTCCTTTAAATAATCCTAATGCTGTAGTCATATTGAGTCCTCCTCTTTGAATTTGATCGTTGTGGCAAGAGGTACACTTTCTTTCAAATAAGGGTTGTACTAAATCTTTAAATGCATAGATACTATCTAGGGAAACATCAGTAAAATTTCGCTCAATTTCCTCATCGATAAGTTGTGCTTTAATCCACTCTGGAGCATCTTCGTAAAGGTAATTTTCTCCATGAGTTAATGAACCTCCGTTATGACCAACGAACAATAGTGCGAGTATGACCAACAGATTGTTTAGTTTTTTAAAATCAGGAATATTGAAAAAGGAAGATCGCATCATCCAACCCAATCCACAAAGAATGGTTAACAGTATTCCTGACCATTGATGAAGTGAAAGTTGGGCTTCAATATAATGTCCACTATTAGACAATAACAGACCGAGAACAACTGCTAGGAAAGAGGATATAAAAGAAAAAAACCAAATTAAAGAGGTTTTATTCATTCTACTTCGAATGGCAGGGAAATCGAAAAGTACTGCTAAAATCAGAAACCCAATAGGGAGATGCACCACTAAAGGGTGGAGCCTACCGATAAACGAATTAAATTCAAGTAAAAGCATCTTTATACACGATGTAGTTTGATTGGATAGGTTTTACCAGAATTCCATTGGGGCACATAGATATTTTCATCGTCATCTATACAAACGTCGTGTGGGTTTAAAAATGTTTTCTGATCATAAGCCGGTGCTTCGAGCTCTCCATTTTTGTAGGTGGGAGTACTCCCTCCAGGCATGGAGATCACTCGGTTATTTTGATCTACTACAGCTAGCATACCGTCATAAGTTCCCCAGTCTTTGGTTACTATGATAGCAAAGTAAAGCATATCATTTTTAAGAACGGGTCTGCAGATGTAACATGAGGGGAGGGATATAGTTTCTAAATAGTCGCCCTCAAGGGTAAAACGCTTAAAACAATTTGCGGTTCTAGAAGTAATCAACAAACTAGGTTGCATTCCTTTTCTTGTATCCAGAGTAATCCCATGGCAGCAATCAAATTGGTCATCAGCAGTTCCTTTTCCTCCAAAATGACGAATGTAATTTCCTTTTGAATCGTATTGAATGATAAAATCTAAACCGTAGCCGTCAGCGATATAGATATCCCCATTGGGAGCAATAGCAGTTTCAGTCGGCTTAAATTGAGAATTTTCTTTGTAATCTTCAATTTCTTTAGGGGTAAAAAATTCAAGTAGTTTTTCCCCATCTAGAGTAGTTTTACAAACCTTGTGAGTGTCGGGATCAGTAATAAACAAAAACTCTTCATCACCTTCTGTTGATAGCGTGAGACCGTGTGCTCCAGGATAGTCAGTGCCCCAAGCATCTAAAATTTTGCCTGAACGATCGTATACCAAAATATTGTTTTTCGGGTGGGTAGTTGTCATAAAGATTCTGTTCTTTTTATCAAGAATCATTTCATGACAATCGTTTACCGGAAATTGAGTAGGCTCTTGTATTCCCCATTCCTTATCTACTCGATATTTAAAATCTCCATGACCGACAATTGGATTTTCTTCCACTATTTTTTTTGTTTGGATAAAGATGTTTTGAAAAGGGGTTACTGTTGTTAAGCTGGCCGCAGCAACAGCTGATTTTTGGATAAATGCTCTTCTAGTTTTTTTCATTGGGTTGATCTTTAACTTAATATTTCCTGAACAACTTTTCCGTGAACATCGGTGAGTCTGTAGCGCCTACCTTGAAATTTAAAGGTGAGTTTTTCGTGATTTATTCCAAGCAGATGCATTAGTGTTGCTTGAAAATCATGAACATGAACAGGGTTTTCAGTGATATTGTATCCAAACTCATCGGTTGCACCAAGAGTGATTCCTTTTTTAATTCCGGCGCCAGCCATAAATAGTGTAAAACAGCGGGGATGATGGTCTCTTCCAAAACTTTCTGGAGTTAGCAGGCCTTGAGAGTAATTCGTTCTTCCGAATTCACCCCCCCAAATCACTAGAGTATCGTCTAACAAGCCCCTTTGTTTGAGGTCTTGAATCAAGGCTGCTGTCGCTTGATCGGTATCTTTACACTGAATTCTCATTTGATTGGGTAAGTCTCCGTGCATATCCCATCCTTGATGGTATAGCTGAACAAATTTGACATCTTTTTCAATGAGTTTTCGAGCCAATAAACAATTTGCTGCAAAAGTTCCTGGGGTTTTACTGTCCTCCCCATATAGATCGAAAATGTAGTCGGGTTCGTCATTAACATCCATTACTTCAGGCACTGAAGTTTGCATTCTAAATGCCATTTCGTATTGTTTCATTCTTGAGAGAATTTCGGGGTCTCCGACATCTTGATGTTGGAGTTTTTGCAATTCTTTCAGGTGTTCTAATTGCGTTTTTCTGTTGTCTTGGGTTACTCCAGGGGGGTTGTCAAGATACAGAACGGGGTCTTTACCAGACCGAAATTGAACCCCCTGGTGTTGAGAAGGTAAAAACCCATTACCCCATAATCTTGAATAAAGGGGTTGTCCGTATTTGTCTTTGGTTAGAAGAACCACAAACTCTGGCAGGTTTTTGTTGTCCGTACCCAGACCATAACTCAGCCATGAACCAATCGAAGGGCGTCCTGGGAGTTGAGAACCAGTTTGTAAAAAGGTGATCGCAGGATCGTGATTAATTGCTTCGGTATACATGGATTTGATAAAGCAGAGTTCATCAACAATTTTTGAGGTATAGGGCATAAGCTCACTTACCCAAGCACCACTTTGTCCGTATTGTTTAAAATCAAATACAGAACCTGCCATAGGAAAACTGGTCTGTCCAGCAGTCATTCCCGTCAACCGCTGATTTCCCAAAACGCTTTCTGGAGTCTCCTTACCATTCATTTTATTGAGCAAGGGTTTGTGATCAAATAAATCGAGTTGAGATGGAGCACCGCTTTGAAAAAGATAAATGACCCGTTTTGCTTTTGGTACAAAGTGAGGGATTTCCGATCCATTGCTATGAACCATTTGAGTGATTAGATCTTTCCCTAAAACAGGAGAGGGCCCCAATAAACCACCGAGTGTTAAAGCTCCCATACCCAAAGAAGTTCGCGTTAGAAAATCCCTCCGAGTATATTTTTTATTGTGATGGTCTTCGTTACAATTCATGCTTAGTACTTTACAAAGGTTTCATTGTGATTTAATAAGGTATTTGCTACCATAGTCAAGGCAGCAGTTTTTACAGGATTAAATTTGGGATCAACTGCTTTTTCGCCTACTCTAATAGTTTTTCTTGCAGCTCGAGCGTCTTTTTGATAGAATGTTAACTGAGTATTGTACAAATCTTTTAAGATCGCTATTTCTTCATCACTTGGATGTCTTGAAGTAGCTAGTCTAAAGCCATATTTAATTTGATCCTCAATTTTAGTTCCGGCTTCTCTCTGTATGCGTTCAGCAAGTACTCTTGAGGCCTCAAAAAATTGGGTGTCGTTTAAGAGAACCAAAGCCTGAAGAGGAGTAGAGGTATTTTCTCTTTGTACTGTGCAGACCTCTCTGGAAGTTGCATCAAAAGCAATCATTGAGGGAGGTGGTGAGGTTCGTCTGATGAAGGTATACAAGCTTCTTCTGTATAGGCTATCTCCTTTTGTTGTTTTGTAATCGTAAAGGCGGAGTGAAAAGGTACTTTTTTCTTTCCATAAACCTTCTGGTTGATAGGGTTTAACACTTTCACCTCCAATTTGATTAACGAGTAATCCACTTGTGGCTAGTGCGTTATCTCGGATCATTTCAGCAGGAAGGCGGTATCTATTGCTTCGAGCGAGGAAAATATTTTTGGGGTCTTTTTCTAGGAGTTCTGGGCTCGCTTTGGAGGTTTGTCTGTATGTTTTAGACAGCACCATTTTTTTAATGAGTTGTTTGATGTCCCAACTGCTTTCCATAAATTCTAATGCTAAGGCATCTAGTAAATCAGGGTGACTGGGGAGTGCCCCTTGGACACCAAAGTCGGTTGAGGTCTGAACCAAACCGCGACCAAAAATCATTTGCCAATATCGATTTACTGCCACTCGAGCAGTTAAAGGATTTTTTTGATCAAAGAGCCACTTTGCTAAGCCCAATCTGTTTTTTGGCAGTTTGGGATCCATAGCAGGGAGCTTTTCAGGGACAGCAGCATTTACTTCATAAGCGGGTTCGTCGTAATTTCCTCTACTGTATAAATAGGTTTTTCTAGATTGGGGTAATTCTTCCATTACCATTACTTCTATCACAGGACTAAAGGTTTTAAGCCATTGCTTACGGGAATTTTTGAGTTGTTTTTCCAAAGCTACTGTCTTGGGATGATTTTCAATCCAATGTTGTTTGACTAAATTTTGATCAGGAAGTGTTTTTTGACTTTGATAGGACTTGTAAATTAAATCCAATTCTAAAGCACTTAATTTTTTGTCAAAAAACACTAAATCGTCCATACTTCCTGAGAAAGTACCGTTATCACCTGTAGAGCCTTCATAGCTTTTCCCAACTAATATTGGACGGTCTTCAATCTTCATTCCACTTGCACTAACAGGCTTTATGGATTTATAAAGGTTGTCTATTAAATTTTTAATTGCAACTTCTTTTCCGTCTATAAAGAGTTTGATTCCATCTGCCTTACCACTTCCGTTGTATGAGAATGCGAGATGTTTCCATTGCTCAACCGGGATTGTTTGTTCGGTTCTTATATGAACCATATTTCCTGGCGCTATATTGATGAGTCTGAAATTTAAATGATTGCTGCCATCCAGGTAAAAGTCCCATCCACGCCACCAGTTGTTTTTTCCTCCTGTAGTACCGAGAATAAATTGTCTAAACTTTGGATCTTGCTGGTCTGTATTGACCCAAACACCTGCAGAAAACGGGTCAACCCATTCAAAATTTGGAATTTCTTTGCTGATGTAGAGACGATCGTAATCTTGTTCAAAGCGCAAGGCATTGTCTTTTATCCCGGGGACAACCTTAGGAGCAAGTCGTGAACCTACATTTTTATTGCCGTCTGCAATAAAGGGGTGCCTTTTTTTCTTTTTGGTTTTGTCTTTTTCAACCTTGTCAAAGGGATAATATCCAATACGGCTATCCATCACCTTATTGGTGGAAGGCAGCTCATTGATATAGGTTTCCAAAGAAGCTAAGTCAGTTGCGTTGAGTTCAATTTCTTTTTCAATTTGAGTGATGCTGTTTTCCAGTCTTTGAAGATGTTGCTCAGTAGTTTCATCTGGAAGTGGCAATAAGGGCCCATAATCCCCGTCATCACCTGTCATTCCCAATTCTCTAATATTGTTAAAAAATGCTGTAAGTTGATAATAGTCCTTTTGAGAAACGGGATCAAATTTGTGATCATGACATTTGGCACAAGCGACCGTTAGCCCTAAAAAGGCCGTACTCATAGTTTCGGTTCGGTCAAAGACATAGTTTAAACGCCATTCTTCATCGATAACTCCTCCTTCAGCTGTCATGGGTGAATTTCGATTAAAAGCAGTTGCCAATTTTTGTTCTCTGGTTGCATTGGGAAGTAAATCTCC
>JAYPMN010000025.1:10331-11533 GCA_038129925.1 Flavobacteriaceae bacterium | reverse complement strand
AACGGATTAGAATTTTATGTCGATAATCAACTTACCTACACTGACCCTTCAGTATATAGTCCAATTGGAAATCATAATGAAAGTGAAAGTCCTCGCTATGGTATTGTGGGTAACGGAAATGAAATGACAACCCAGGGGGGATCTACCAATCCAGATAATATGTTTTATGGATGGATACAGAACATTAAATATTATACTAAATCACTACCCTCTGTTGCCCTTTCATCAAGTGTTTCATCAATGAATGTCTCCAACTCATCTGTTGTTACCATTACGGCAACTTTCTCTAAAAGTATGGCTAGTTCACCAACATTGAGTTTAAGTGGAATAGTATCGAATGTAGTAATGTCTTCAACACCGTCAACTTCAGTCTGGGAATATACTTGGACAGTATCTACATCACTTACTTCAACCACTGCGACGGTATCAGGTGTTGATTTATCGGGTAATCCTTATTCAGGAACAGAGAGTCTCACGTTTGTGATTGATAATATTAATCCAACCTTAGTTAGTTTTACGGATAACGATACAGATAATATCGTCAACAACTTCACTAACTTAACTTTTTCAGCTACATTTTCGGAGTCTATGGCTGCAAGTCCAACTTTATCTATTAGTGGTTTAGTGACCGATACTGCTATGACCGTATCAGCTTCTACAAATTCAACTACATGGAGTTACTTTTGGGATGTTCCTTCTGGAAGTGATGGCACTTATTTTGCTACCGTTTCAGCGACGGATTTAGCAGGCAACAATTACACAGGAACAGAGAGCATCACTTTTACAATAGACAATACTGACCCACTTATTCAAAGTGTAACAGTTACGGACACAAACAGTAAAGTCATTCTTATTTATAATGAACCCGTACTGTTATATGATCCATCCTATTCTGTTTCAAACTTTAGTTTAAACAAAACTGGTGGCGCAGCAACGGTAAGCTACACTGGATATTCTTTCAGCACTACAGATAGCAATACTATCATTTTAAATATAACCCTCACAGGAGAGCCAACAGGTGACGAACTTCTCGAAGTGGGTCCTGCAGGAGCGAGTACATTAATCGATAGAGCGGGTAATTATGCATTGAGTTATTCTGACAGTAGTCAAACCTCCAATACAGTTTATCTTACCAATGTCCCTCCAAAATTTACTTCGACATCTGTGAGTTCAAACAATACCAGTATTACGATAGCCTTTAG
>JAYPMN010000025.1:0-10231 GCA_038129925.1 Flavobacteriaceae bacterium | reverse complement strand
CAGAGCAATACCATTCAATTAAATGATCAAGCTGGACCCTCTATTACTGGAATCACTCTTGATTCACAAAACCGTTATGTTGATCTTACTTTTAGCGAAGGAGTGTATGCTACCTCTTCACCGACTACTTCAGTTACAAGCTCTAGCTTTACACTCTCACAGCAATCAGGTCCCAGTTACGGGATGACAATAAGCAGTATTACAACCAATGGTGGTGGGGTTTTATCAGGTGGTGAGACCACACTTAGATTTAATCTTGGATACACAGTCAAACCTACAGGTCAAGAAGTATTTGCTATTACAGCTACCGATTCTTCTTCAGTTGTTGATGCTTCAGGTATTAGCATGACTGTTAGTCAAACCAATAACACCTTCAAATTAAAACCACCTACCTCAGGAGGCGTTTCCCCACAAAAATCTACTATATCGGCTGCCCCTGCAGAAATGATTGCAAATGGCATCAATACTGCGGCAATAACAGTACAAGCCAAAGACAGTATTGGACAAAACTTTTTAGAAGGAGGATATCAAATCATCCTCTTTGGTCCTGATGGAGATTTGATCACAACGGATAATCAAAACGGGACTTATAGTGCGAGTTATACACCAGATGCTATTACACAGGATTTTCAAGAACTTATCTTTGGATTTAGAGTAGCTGGAACCAATGGGACAAATACAGCTATATTAAAACTTTATTTAGATGAGGATGGTGATGGAGTATACAATATTAACGATGCTTGTTTAGGAACAGAAGCAGGATTAGAAGTAGACGCTACAGGTTGTGCTCTAAATCAATTGGACAGTGATAAAGATGGCATCTTTGACGATCTTGATGAGTGTCCGGATACGCCTGAATTTGAAATCAATAATGTAAAAGGGACACCGACCTATGGCGAGCTTATCCCTACGGTTATAGATGAAAAAGGCTGTGGGGCCTCCCAACGAGATACCGACGGGGATGGCATAGTAGACACGGAAGACAACTGTATCGAAACAGCCAATGCAGATCAAGCAGATTCCGATGGGGATGGCATAGGGGATGTGTGTGATACGGATAATCCACTACCAGAGATCACCACGACAGAAATAAAATTTGTACAACTGCCACAAAACGGAACCACCGTTGGAAAAATCGAAGCAACTGATCCCGATGGAGAGATATTGACCTTTACTCAGGATGTTGATAGCTTTAAAGGCATTTTATCTGTAGCATCAGATGGTTCAGTTATCGTTAGTTCAGGTGCACTCTTAAATTTCGATTCTGCTTACAACGGAGCTAATCTTAGTTTTACAGTTAGCGATGGGGAAAATGAAGTTCCAGGTTCAGTTAAGATCCTTATCGAAGATGCTCCGCGTCCTCCAGAAATCTCAATTAGTACCATTGAAATAAGTGAAGATGCAGAAATAGGAGCCATTGTTGGATCCGTGGAAGTAAAAGATCCAATGGGGGGGCAAATTATAAGCATAAATTTACAAGGAGATGGGTTTATTGAACTTGTTGATGGCGTCTTAAAAACTACACAAGAATTAGATTACGAAACTAACACATCTCACCCCTTTACCATAAATGCTAAAGCTTCAGATAGGGTAGATGGTCCAGGACTTAGTGGTTCAAAATCGGAATCTATAAGTGTTTCTGACATTCCAAACGCTACTTATTCAGCTAGGTTCTTCCTTTCTATTTTCAATGTAGAAGATGAAAGCTTAGGAGCTAAAGTAGATTTTCGCCGCTTTTTTAATCCACACAATAAAAATGTCGGTAAGTGGAAAGTTAAAAAAAGAATTAAAGGAGGAGCAGACGCCGATAAGTTTACTATTAGATCAGGAGCTAAATCAGAAGACCAGCAGAAAAATGGAGATCCAGTACAGGACGAAAACGAGGATTATTTAGATTTTATAAAACCACCTAATTATGAAAACCCTGAAGATGCAAATAAGGATAATATTTATGAGGTTGAAGTAGAATATATCAATACAGACGATGGAGCTCCAGAAGTACCAATTGTGGTTACACAAACCAATCTCCAGGTTCCAGAAGGTAAATCAACAGCTATTGAATTACAATCTCAACCAGTTCTTCCTACTGAGGATAATGATGGTGATGGTATTGTAGATATTTTAGATAATAGTCCTCTGGTTTCAAATCCTGATCAATCGGATGAGGATGGCGATGGTGTGGGAGATGTAACTGATGATTCTGATCAAGACGGAGTTTGGAATCCATTTGATACTTGTCCAGACACTCCCCTTGGTGAAGTTGTAGATATAGATGGATGTTTAATATATTATTTGCCTGCTTCCAACTTTTCACTATCTAAAACGGAGAAATGTGCAGGAGAGAATAGTATTAACATTTCGGTTGTTGATGTCTCGGTGAATTATAATGTATCGGTCGATGGTGCTAGGAATATCTCAGATTCATTTACTGGAAGTAGTTGGACTTTGGATCAGCTTTCTGCTGGGATCTATAATGTCTGTATAAGTGTTGAGGGAGTAAATCCTTTAGAGTTTGAACGCTGTTTTGAGGTTACTATTAATGAGCCAGATCCATTATTGGTAAGTAGTTTCTATAATAAGCAGAATCAAAAAATTAGTTTTGATCTTTCTGGAGGGACTATTTATAATATTACCCAAAACGGGAAAACCATACAAACCAGTAGTAGTAAATATACTGTTGAATTAGAAAAAGGAATTAATAACATATCGATATCTACGGGTATTGAATGTCAAGGTTTATTTGAAAACACTTATCTCAACTCTTATGATGTTAAATATGTTCCTAATCCATTTAGAGAACAATTACAACTCTATATTGGCGGACAAGATAATCTTGTTGAGATAGAAGTTTATTCGCCTAACGGACAGCTAATTGATTATAAAACAGTCTCTTTACCCTTTGGAGTTAGAAACTATACCTTAGAAACATCAAGTTATAAACCAGGAATTTACATAATCAAAATTAAAGGTCAAACCTTAAATCAATCTATACAAGTGATTAAAAAATAAATAAGGATGGAAAAATTACACTTTATTGTAGGAATTTTAGTGCTTCTTCTCATTGGCTGCACAAAAGAGCCAATTGATCCTGGTGTCGCAATATTAATCAGTCCTTCTAACGATGAAACCTGCTTTGATGGAAGTTCATTAAATGATACTCAAAGTAATGTAAGTTTTAGTTGGTCTACTGCTGAGAATGCTATTTCCTATGAATTAATAGTATCTGATCTACTTACGCAAAGTTCACAGACTTATACTACTAACACTAATCAAACAACAATTGCGCTAACAAAAGCTAAACCTTACAGCTGGCAAGTAAAAAGCATCGGAGAACCAGGTTCAAATGTTATAGATAGTGAGTCTTGGAAATTTTATTTAGCTGGTGATGCTGTAATTAATTATGCCCCTTTTCCAGCAGAGCTCATAACCCCAAGGTCAGGTGCTAATGTTACTCCAGATATAAATAGTTTGGTAACACTTAACTGGATCTGTTCAGATGTAGACGGTGATTTAACCAGCTATGAAGTATATCTCGATAAAACCAATGCCTCAACCCTAAAAACCACAATGGATTTCGTAGCTAAAGAAACCTCTTTGGAGGTTGAAGTAGACAACAATACCACATATTATTGGAAAATAATTGCCCTTGATGCCAATGGAAATCAATCCAATTCCGGAGTCTATGCCTTTCGAACGAATTAAAAGTGGAGTTAAACATAAAAAATGAATTATTACATTTTAAGCCATCCCATTTAAATGCAAGGTGTACTGGAATTATCGCTGCAGCCTATGATTTTTTGCCTTAACCTGACTCAAGCCCATAAATGAGTCTAATTCGACCATTTTCGTATTTAGAAGTTATATTAGTCCCAACTTGAAATTTTATCCCTTCAATTATTTTAAGATGTATTTTTTCAGAATTGACTAGTTATTCTTGTGAAACATTAGTGCCATTCTCTAAAACCCATACCCCTGTGTTTGGGATAGGATTGAACGATAAGTTTTAGCTTTTCTTCTGATCACATATCATCACACAACCACCCTCTAAAAAAGGATTGAGAAATCTCTATTAAGGAGCTGATTTACATAAGATAAGGGGGTATATGGATTGTGTCAATTAGTATAAAAGAAAAACCCTCCACTTGGGAGGGTTTAATCTTTATATAAAAATAGAGTTAAAAGTCCATAACACGAACTGACATTACAGTATTAACAACTTTTCTTATACCAGATACTTTCTTAGAAAATTCTGCAAATGCAGGGTCAGAAAACATTTTTTTAGTATTTGAAAGTGCAGTTTTGATGTCAGGAGATCCAATCCATACAAAATGAGTAAAGTCTGAATTTTTACCTACTATTGGATATGCTAAGCCATAGGAACTATCTTCATATCCTAACTTTTTAGCCATTTTTTGGGAAAAGCTTTTAAATTCCTTTAAGTATAAGCTTGGGTTTGTTACTTCCATTTGGTATAGCATGAAAACATTATCTTCCGCCCAATCTTCCCCATTATACCAAATAGGAGTATTTAACGACTCAGAAACAGCAACTGAAAAATCTGCAAGTTTACCATCTAAGAGTAATTGTGCCTCAAGCGATTGCCCATATGACATAAAAGCTTGTTCAAAAGCTGCTTCATTAGGAAAGCACATTTGAAGTGAATGTGTAGAATCAGTAGATCCATTAATGGCATATGCAAATAATGACTTTGTACCTTGAATATTCTTACCCCATTCAGTATTCATTGCTGAAGAAAGTGCTGATACAACCATTTCGGGATTCTCTGCCTTAATGTCAAAAAACAAACAATATTGAGCATTTAATGATATTGTACCCAATAATAAAATTGATAATAATAATTTTTTCATTTTAATTGATTTATGATTAATAATACTTCTAAGGTATAGAGAATTACTGTAAAAAAAAATCCTACACTTGGGGAGCATTAAATTTTTGCATAAAAAGCACAAAATCAAGATAATTACAAGTGACAGTTATGCGAAACTGAGGGTCGTGATTTGATATTTAAGATAATCTTTCTAAATTGGAGATATTATTAACCATAAATCAATTAAAATGAAAAATTATTTTTTAACGTTTATTGCAGTTTTATTTAGTCTTCAACTATTCGCTCAATCGTTAATTTATGAAAACACCTACATAAAAGCTCATAATATACGAGCCTACGATGATTATATTGAAAATGTTTTTTCCAATGTACACCAACAAAGAATAGATGCTGGTATCATTGTAGGGTGGGATGTTTGGAAAGTAGTGGATAACCCGCAAGAGGGCTTTACTCATATTTTCACAACCGTTTATGAGGTTGATAATCAAAAGTCAATCGATGAATTTATCCCAAAGCGACCTGAAAACATGTCGGAAAGAGATTGGAATTTACGTTCTAAAGATTTACGAGAAATACGTGAAATCAAAGGGGTTGTAAAATACATGGGCTTAGCGCAAATACGAAAAAAAGGGGTTGAACAAGTGCCAGATTTTATGGCATTTAATGTCCTTAAATTAAAAAATGATAAATGGAAATCATATGAGGATTCTGAAATTAATGGTACAAAAACTATCGGAGCCAATGATCTAAGAGTTGGGTGGGATTTTGGCAGAAGAATAGATGATTATGGTACAGATATATCTCATACCCATATTACGGTAGACTGGTATGAAAGTCATTCAGATTTTCTTAAATCATTCATGGGAACCAATGTTTCCGATGCAAGTAAAGCTTATCAGGCAATGTTAAAGTTAAGAGATTTAAAATATCGAGTACTACTAAAAAAACACAAATCTCTAAGATAACTTTTGAAATAAACCCTCCCAAGTGGAGGGTTTTTTATATCATCGGTATAACTTCTTCATTAAGTTCAGGGAGTAATTTGTATATTGGTTCTTATTAACAATAAATTAATTAAAATGAAAAAATTGTTTTATTTATTTACTTTAATGATTCTATATAGTTCATGTAACAACCAAGTAAATACATCAAGTGTAACTAATGAAGGAGATCAAATAAATTCTTTAAAAAGTCTAATATCCTCGTTTACAGCAGGAGATTGGGATACCTATAGATCTCATTTTACTGATGATGCAAATGTAGTTCATAACGGTTGGTGGGATAATGAAGAAGCTTCAATTAGTATAGATGAAATGTTAACCCAACATATTTGGAATAGAGAAAATCTGTTTGCCAGTTTGAGTGTTAATGATGGAATATATGAAATAATTACAGAAGAAAATGGGAATCAATTTGGACACGTTTGGATTGAGTTTACTTCTAAAGGATATAACTCTGAAGAAGAAATTAAAATTCCAGTAAACTTATCTTTTGCTATGAGTGGTAATAAAGTAAATTTTGAGTGGGGATTTTATGATACCTCCAAATTTCCTGATCCTAAAGTTGAATAATATAAAATCCCTCCCTTACGGAGGGTTTTTCTTTTAAATCATCGGCATATCCTCTTCATTAAGTTCAGAGCTGTAAAATAGTTTACTCACCTTTACGGTTACAGTACTTTGCTTTAAGCCACTCAGAGACTAGTGGCAGATACTGTTTCCCAACAGCAACATCAATAGGGATTTTGAAAGGAGAACCAGCTTCAACCCATTGAATCTTGTAGTCACAATCTTCGGGATTGCATCTGCAGGGAAAAACTTCAGCTGTAGAGTTATCAATCATTAGGGAGTATGGTCTTTAAGTACAAGAATCTATTTTTTTTCATATAGATTATTAAATAAATCATCTCTACAATTTCTACAGAGACGAGCAAAATCATTGTTATTGTAAATACTACTCGACCAGATAAAATCGATTTCTTTTGAACAGCTGCTGCACTTAAATTTATTAATGGAATTTAAATCACTCATTAAACTAACTTCGTCCAATCAGATATCCTACTAAAAAAGCTATAAGAACTAGAACACGCATTTCAACACCTAAACTTTTAGCAATTGAATCAACAGCGTTTAAGATTACATTTTTTATTTTTTCTAAATCCATAATCAAAAATATTAAACTTTAATTGAAGAACAGCGGGAACGCCAAATAAGATTATAGCACAAACTTTTGATAATGGGGAAACAGCTCCGTTTTTTTATTGCCCCAATAAATCAAGCCTCAACTTTCAGTATTGTAGCTACATCAAGAAAAAAACTAACGTAATGATAAACAGTCATTCAGAGGGAAAACCCTCCACGTTGGCAGATTTTTAAAAATTTTCCTGAATTATTTAATATAGATGTCGTAAATGTCGTGTTGAAAATTATATCCTGAATCTGGAGATAAAACAGTTCCAAATCCAATTCCCATAACATCATTTAAATATCTATACTTTTTACTCGATGTTCTAAATCGCCAATGTGTTTGAAATTTTAAGGATTCAAAAGTTGCAGTTATATAATTAAAAACACCTGTTGCTTTACAATATATTTTTTCATTATCCTCAGTCAATAAAACCAAATCAATATCCAAATCTGCATACGTTTTACCATCTTCTTGGTGATACAAGGGGAAATCTCCACCAACTGGTAGAACCTTTCCTTTTGCAACACCCTCAAAAACTCCTTTAGTGTAGGGTGCATATATAGTTTTTAAGTTCAGATATTCCCCAACTGAAGATTGCCATTCACCAATTGATGCTTTTATTGAAAAAAGTTTTTCGCCTTTAACTTTTTGTCCATATGAAACTAAAGGAATAAACAGTAAAATGAATATTAGTTTTTTCATTTTAATTGTATTATGGTTAATAAGAACCAATATACAAATTACTCCCTGAAATTAATGAAGAGAATATGCCGATGATTTTATCTTAACCTAATACCTCACTTATAAAACATATATTTTAAAATAAATCACTTCTCATAATAATTAAATAGTATTGGTTTTTTTCAGGATTATTGGGAAATTGTAAATTAGATTTATGGAAGTGACTGAAGAAAAAAACAGAAAAGCTGGAGAGCTATCATTTACATTAATCTACCCATTATATCTTCAAAAAATTGAGAAAAAGGGTAGAACGGTGAAGGAATTAAATAAAATAATTGAATGGCTAACAGGGTTTGATGAAAGTCAATTAAAAAAAATGCTAAATAAAGAAACAACATTTAAAGAGTTCTTTGAAAATGCAATAATTAATCCCAAAGCCCATTTAATTACAGGTGTTATTTGTGGATATAGAATTGAAGAAATTAAAGAAACATTTCACATTTATAGAAATTGTAGATATTTAGATAAACTTGTTGATGAACTATCTAAAGGAAAAGAACTCAATAAAATTTTGCGTGCTTAATAAAGAGGATAAAATGACAGTTATTAAAGACGACTATGGTAAAGATTATAAGGTTTCAGATTTGCAAACCTTTAAAAACCATATAGAAAAGTATCACTCCTATAATGGGAAAGGTGATGGTAGCTTACATGAAGAGAATGGATATTGGTTTCGAGTTAGTGAAGATTTTTATAATTACATAATGTCTCTATAGCCTGAATTAAAAAAAGCTGTTTTTTCATCATTTTTAGCCATTTTTGATCATTTTTGAGTGATTTTTGGCGTTTTTGGATCATTTTTAATGGATTTTAGTCGTTTTTTGATAAAAATTAATCCCAATCATGCATCCATACAAACTCTAAACAAACCATTCGCATTTTACTGTAAGGTAATCTTAGGCTAGGTCAGTTATTGTAACGGATTAGAGAGGGTTTGGATTGTCCTCATTGGTGTAAATCCATTGAAGATACCTGTTTAGAAGTTGTCTCCCGATTCAATAGAACTAAATGAATCTTATGTTTAAAATGCAATCACATCAGTTTTTTTATTAAAATAATCAAAAAGTATTTTAAAATGAATTTCTTATAAAGCACAAAATTTAAGTGGGTTGTTTTTTAATAATCTTTACTCACTATATTTATAAAGATTTTTTATGGTGATTAGAAATATAATTTTTGTGTCGTTAATAACTCACTTCATCTTTTGTCAAGATGCTAGTTCTTTAAAAGACTCAATTTTTAAGTATAAACATAAAAACCCAACACTGGCTCTTGATTATGCATTAGAATATAATGATTTAGGTTATAACCGAAAACAAAACAGTGAAGTTCAACAAGTTTATGGGGCTATGGGAGAAATTCTAAATGATATGGGATTTCATGTGGCTGCTATAAATTATTTACAACAGTCAATTAAAATTTATGACGCCCTACCAAAAAATGAAAAAAAATTCCCAGAATTAAATGAGCCACCAGGAGTTTTGCTTAGTATAGGCAACGTCTACTTTAATGCAGGACAATATGATAAGGCTGATGAAATTTTTAAGCAAACAATAAAACTTTACGAAGTATTAACTGATACAAATGAAAAATTTTTTGGTATAAATACTGCAATGTCAAATCGTGCTCTTATAAAACAAAATACGGGAGATTTTTTGGGTGCTAAAGAGATTTATACTGATGTTTACAATAAAAGAAAAGAATATGGTAAGGTTGTGGATATATTATATTCAATGAATAGCTTACTAACTGTTTTTCTTTTAAATAATGAAATTTCAAAAGCAGATGATCTTTTAGTTTCTGCAAAAAATCTCTATGAAAAGGAGTTACTATCAGGTAACAATAATCCTATTTTAAAAAGAAATATGGGTTATTCATATTTTTCATACGGTGCTATCATGCAGTATAAAAAACAATTTGAAAAAGCTATTTTTTATTTGAATGAATCTAAAAATTATCTAAAAGGGTTTCAAACAGATATTTCAGCAGCGGGATCAAGATTGGCGGAATGCTATTTGGGTTTAAATAAATTTGAAGAGGCTGAAAATATTGCAATTAAAAATCTTCAGGTTAAAAATCTTAACGAAAATGAAAAAAAATTTAATTACAAGGTTTTAGAAAAGATTTACAAAATAACAGGGGTAAATTCAAAACTTTTAGATATAAAAGACTCATTAATACAAATGAGCTCAGGATTGTCATCATTAAAAATTTCTAAGGCACTTGATAATTTCGACACTGAAGTTAAATTATCAAATTCAGCGAAACTATTAAACGAAACTAAAATCAAGAACAATACATATTTATACATTTCATTAATTTGTTTCGTTCTTCTGTTGTCTTTAATATTTGGTTTAAGAATAAATAATAATCTACAAAAAGAAGTTGCACACCGTTTAGAAACTGAAAAAAAACTCATGGCTAATGAGCTGGATCAGAAAAACAGAGAACTTG
>JAYPMN010000024.1:0-11612 GCA_038129925.1 Flavobacteriaceae bacterium | reverse complement strand
GTAACCATTGCTAGAGGATATCAAATTCAGGCCAAGCGCGTAGTTGAACGAAAAGATTTGGATCAAGCGGTTAAAGAAATGATGGCTTCTGATAGGCCTTATTTCTTGGAAGTTTGTGTTGAAAAAGAAGACAATGTGTTTCCAATGATTCCCTCAGGTGCGAGTGTTTCTGATATAAGATTAGAATAAAATGGGGCAAAAAACATTTACCATTTCTGTGTATACAGAAAACAATGTAGGACTCCTGAATAGGGTCTCAGCAATTTTCCTAAAGCGACACATCAATATCGAGAGTTTTTCGACTTCACAATCTGAAATTAAAGATGTTTTTCGGTTTGTGATTGTGGTACAAATGACAACTGAAAAAGTTGCCAAAGTAGTAAAGCAGATCGAAAAGCAAATCGATGTGATCAAAGCTTTTTACCATACCGATGAGGAAACAATTTTTCAAGAGAATGCCTTGTATAAAGTAAAATCAAGTGCTTTATTTGAAGAACGTCAAATACAAAACATTATCAAGGACAGTCATTCTAATATTGTCACTGTTTCCCCTGATTTTTTCGTCATTGAAAAAACAGGTTTTAGAGCAGAAACAGAACAATTACGTAAAGACTTAGAGCCTTTTGGCTTACTCCAATTTGTTCGGTCGGGAAGAATCTCGGTAACCAAAGCAAAAATGGGAATCTCAGAAATATTAAATACTTTTAAAAATAACAATAAATAAAATCATGTCAAATTATTTTAATCAATTATCACTGCGTCAACAATTGGATCAACTGGGTCAATGCCGTTTTATGGACGCATCAGAATTCGAGGAGGGTATTAGTGCACTAAAAGGGAAAAAAATTGTAATTGTAGGTTGTGGGGCTCAAGGGCTAAACCAAGGACTTAACATGCGAGATTCGGGATTAAATATTGCCTATGCACTTCGTCAAGGAGCTATAGAACAGAAAAGAGCTTCCTATCAAAATGCGGTAAGTCATGATTTTCAAGTAGGTACTTATGAAGAATTAATTCCCTCAGCTGATGTCGTAATCAACCTTACACCGGATAAAAACCACAGTTCTGTAGTTGAGGCTGTAATGCCATTGATGCAGAATGGAGCTACACTTTCTTATTCACACGGATTTAATATTGTGGAAGAAGGGATGAAAATCCGTGAAGATTTAACTGTAATCATGGTAGCACCAAAGTGTCCAGGGTCTGAAGTCCGTGAAGAGTACAAACGCGGATTTGGAGTTCCTACCCTGATTGCAGTTCATCCAGAAAACGATCCTCAGGGCCATGGTTTGGCACAGGCAAAAGCCTATGCATTTGCAACAGGAGGCCATCGTGCAGGAGTATTGGAATCCTCATTTGTCGCTGAAGTAAAATCAGATTTGATGGGAGAACAAACCATACTTTGCGGTGTTTTACAAACAGGTTCTATCCTTAGCTTTGATAAAATGGTTGCAGAAGGAATCGATCCAGGATATGCTGCAAAATTGATTCAATACGGATGGGAAACCGTAACTGAAGCGTTAAAACACGGAGGAATTACCAATATGATGGATCGCTTGTCGAACCCAGCCAAAATCAAAGCCTTTGAACTTTCAGAACAACTGAAGGAGATTTTACAACCGCTTTTTGAAAAGCATATGGACGACATCATGTCGGGTCATTTTTCAAAAACCATGATGGAAGACTGGGCTAACGACGATAAAAATTTATTGTCTTGGAGAGCAGCCACAGGAGAAACTGCTTTTGAAAAAACTGCAATTACCGATAAGGAGATTTCTGAGCAGGAATTTTTTGATAATGGGATATTGATGGTAGCCTTTGTTAGAGCTGGGGTAGAAATGGCTTTTGATACCATGGTAGCAGCAGGTATTAAAGAGGAGTCTGCCTATTACGAATCCTTACACGAAACACCTTTGATTGCGAATACCATTGCCAGAAAGAAATTATTTGAAATGAATCGTATTATTTCTGACACAGCAGAATACGGTTGTTATTTATTTGATCATGCTGCCAAACCGATGTTGACTGACTTTATGAAAGGGATTAAGACTGATGTCATCGGTGCTGGACTTCAAGTTAATGACAATGGAGTAGATAATAAACAGTTGATTGATATCAACGAAATTATTCGTTACCACCCAGTAGAAATGGTAGGTTACGAGCTTCGTGCATCTATGACTGCGATGACTAAAATAGTTTAAGGGTGAAAAACCTGCCCTCACTTGAAGGAGTTCAACAGGCAGTATTGCGTTTAAATAATGTGATCAGAAAAACTCCTTGGGAATTTAACAAGCGTTTGTCGGCAATGACCAACGCTTCTGTTTTTATCAAACGTGAAGATTTACAACAAATTCGCTCATTCAAAATCCGTGGGGCTTACAACAAAATTAGTTCGTTAAACGAAGCAGAACGTGGAGAAGGAATTGTTTGTGCAAGTGCAGGAAACCACGCTCAAGGCTTTGCTTTTTCTTGTAAAAAATTGGAGATTCAAGGTACGATATTCATGCCCGCAACGACTCCACAGCAAAAAGTAACTCAAGTACGTATGTTTGGCGAAGACTTTGTTGAAATAGTCCTTACAGGCGATACATATGATGCCTGTCAAAAACAAGCCTTAAAAGCTGCAAAAAAGGAGGGAAAAACCTTTATTCATCCATTTGATGATAAAGAGGTTATTGAAGGTCAGGCTACAGTTGCTCTTGAAATTTTACAACATACGTCCGCTCCTTTAGACTATATTTTTGTTCCCGTTGGAGGAGGTGGTTTAATTTCAGGAATTACCACTGTGATGAAGTCTCATTCTCCAAAAACAAAGATCATAGGGGTAGAACCCCAAGGAGCACCATCTATGCAGCAAGCCCTTGTATCAGGAGAACGTGTAGCGCTAAAGACGATGGATCGTTTTGTAGATGGCGCTGCTGTGCGTCAGGTAGGAGTTATTCCTTATGAGATTTGTAAATCATCTCTTGAAAAAGTCATTTCTGTTCATGAAGGAAAAATATGTCAAACCATACTCGATTTATATAATAAAGAAGGTATTGTAGCCGAGCCTGCTGGTGCATTAGCCATTGCTGGCCTAGAACAAATGCAGGATGAACTCCAAGGCAAGCGAGTAGCAGTTTTATTGTGTGGAGGGAATAACGATATTTTAAGAATGCCGGAAATTAGTGAACGCGCGCTTCTCTACGCAAGCTTAAAACATTATTTCCTCATTGATTTTCCTCAACGAGAAGGAGCACTTAAAGAATTTGTAACGGAGATCTTGGGACCTAATGATGACATTACACATTTTGAGTTTTCAAAAAAAAGTTATCGAACGAATGCACCAGCAGTCGTTGGAATCCAATTAAAAGAAGCAACAGATTTTACGCTTTTGGTAGAACGAATGAAAATCCATAACTTCAAATTCGATTATTTGAACGATAAGCAAAATTTGTTTCAATTTTTAATCTAAAAACGCTAAGAAAAAGAAGACATTATGACTATTAAAATTGCTGAAATTCCTAAGGAAGTTCAAGTAACCCCACATGTATGTGACCGATACCTTATAGACGGTGAATTAAAGACATGGAGAGGAAATACCACTGAAGTTTTTTCAACCATTCAATCCCCAAACGGTTCTGGTGAAATGGCTCCTACATTGTTGGGATCAATACCAGACATGGAAACTCCAGATGCATTAGAGGCCTTAAACGCAGCCGAAAAAGCATTTAAAAGAGGACAGGGTCTATGGCCTACCATGCGTGTTGGAGAACGATTGAAATGCATGGAAACCTTTGTCGAAAAAATGAAACTTCATAGAGAAGAGGTCGTCAAGTTACTGATGTGGGAGATTTGTAAAAATAAATCAGATTCTTACAAGGAATTTGATCGAACAGTGGATTATATCGTTGATACCATTGAAGCTTATAAAAACCTCGATCGAAAAGGAGCTAAATTTGACAAGCAAGGTAGTGTTTACGCTCATATCCGTAGAGGTCCTTTGGGTGTTGTACTGTGTCTAGGCCCTTACAATTACCCTTTAAATGAAACATTTTGCCTTTTGATTCCTGCAATCATAATGGGAAATACAGCCATTTTTAAGCCTGCAAAGCATGGTGTACTCTTGATTGCTCCACTTTTAAAGGCCTTTCAAGAGAGTTTCCCACCGGGTGTAGTAAACATTTTGTTCGGTCGTGGACGTAAAATTGCAACTCCCATCATGCAAACAGGAGCTGTAGATGTTTTAGCTCTTATCGGACATAGTTCCTCAGCAGTTTCTCTTCAAGATCAACACCCTAATAAAAACAGATTACGTTTGGTACTTGGATTAGAGGCTAAAAATCCTGGAATTATCTTACCTGATGCAGATTTAGATCTGACCATCAAGGAATGTATCTCAGGAACACTTTCCTACAACGGCCAGCGATGTACAGCACTTAAAGTACTTTATGTACATGAGTCTATAGTCGATGAATTTAATCGACGCTTTTCTAAAGCTGTCGATGAATTAAAGTTTGGGATGCCTTGGGAAGATACGTTCTTAACACCACTTCCAGAGCCAAGTAAACCTGACTATATTGAAGAGTTAATCGAAGATGCCAAAGCAAAAGGAGCTCATATTCTAAATAAAAAAGGAGGTGAAAAGTCAGATAATTATACTTTTCCTGCCGTATTATATCCTGTAACTGAGGAGATGAAGGTGTATCAAGAGGAACAATTTGGACCAGTTATTCCTATAGTTTCCTACAAGGAAATTGATGAACCTCTTGATGCTATGGCCGCTTCTGAATATGGACAGCAAGTAAGTTTATTTGGAAAGGATATTAGAAAAATTGGTCCGTTAATCGATACACTTGCGAACCTGGTATGTCGTGTGAATTTAAATTCTGCATGCCAGCGGGGGCCGGATGTTTATCCTTTTACAGGAAGAAAAAATTCAGCGGTGAGTACATTGAGTGTTTATGATGCCTTGCGCTCTTTTTCAATTCGAACTTTTGTAGCATCCAAAGACACGGCCTACAATAAAGAAATTCTGGAAAGTTTACTCAATTCTGAAACCTCTAACTTTGTTTCAACTGAATACTTGTTGTGATCGATTACTTCGATCTATCTATTAAGTATTGTTGTTAAATAATAGGGGTGAATGAATTGGAATGTTTAATTTCAGAAGTATTTATTTTAAAAAAAATCCGTTTTGTTAAAGAACTTTATTTTTTCCCCTTGGTTTTTGTTTTGCACTACAGTACTTTTTATTTCTTGCTCACCATTAAAAAAATACGATGCTAAAGATCGCACTTGGGCACTGACCGAGATCGAGGCTTTTGAGAAGTTAGATGAAACTAGAGTCTATCCAGATGATGCCATTCTTTTTATAGGGAGTTCAAGTATTCGTTTATGGAAGACATTGGAAGAAGACATGAAGCCCTTTAATGTTATTCAAAGAGGTTATGGAGGAGCCCACTTTAGGGACATGGTCTTTTTTACAGAACGAATCTTGGCTGACCACAAATTGAGTATGTTGGTTTGTTTTGTGGCTAACGATATCAGTGGCTCATCACGAGACGGCACTCCTAAAGAAGTTTTGGGTTTGTTCAAACTTTTTGTCAAACAAGTCAGAGAGAAACATCCTACAATCCCCATACTTCAAATTGCAGTTACTCCAACCAAAAGCCGTTGGAAACACTGGGACAAAATCAATCAAGTCAACAAATTGATAAAGGCGTATTGCGAAAAAAAAGAAAACCTTTATTTCGTCAATACCGTTCCTGTTTATTTAGATAAAGTCGGTCAACCAAAACCAGAATGGTTTGTCAGTGATCAATTGCATCTAAATACCGAAGGCTATGAGGTGTGGAATGGCCTCATTAAATTCGAAATTGAGCGTGTAAAAGCTTTAAATTAAATTCTTTTACTTAATCTAGAAAACACAAATTCTTGGCTGGTGCCGAAGGGTGTTTGGTGATCTATTTCAATGCATTCATCCTGACTGTAGCGGTCTTTGAAGCAAAGTTTTAAACTATTACAATCGTATTGTGAAATTGATAAACCACTACATTTTTCTGGCCCTGAGGTAGAAAAAGTGCCAATAACCAAATGTTGCGCACTGGTTTGATCGACGATAGTACTGTAAGTACTAATATCCTTTTTTTGAGTTAAAAAATGAAATGAAGCCCTGTCGTGCCAAAGACTATACTTTGTTGTTGGATTGAAGTCAAGTACATCGCTTTCAATCCATTCCACTTTTTTAGCAAGTGGACCAAGTCTTTTCTTAGCCCGTTCAAGAGCTTTGGCTGATATATCCAACACACTTAAGTTGGAAAAACCCAGTTTGAGAAGCGCATCGACAAGTAAACTGTCTCCACCTCCAACATCAATAATGGGTGCAGACTTTTTTAATCCAAAGCTGAGAATACAATCTACGGAAGTTTGAGGATAAGTCTCTGTCCAGCTAACCTGCTCCGGTGTTTTAGTTTGGAATACCTTTTCCCAATGTTGCTTATTTTGATGCATTGATTAGAGGTTTAGCCAATAGTTTACTTTTAAGGTAAGGTTCCATCCAGAGGTAAACTCGGGAACTTTCATTTTGTTGCTGTTAAAAACTAAAAAGATATCTGAAGCAGGTTTGTAACGCCATTGAAATCTTGAATTGAAATTCCACAATCCTAATTGTTCGTTGTACTGATAGAGATTAGAGAAAAACAGTTTATTGCTAAGAGTCAAGTTTGCTTTAATTCCTAGGAGCCAAAATGAATTGGTATTCCAAGGATAGGGTAATTCTATTCGATTGTAATTGGCTACCGTATTGATTTCAAGTATCGGTTGAAAACGGTATCCCAATTCGCTTAAAAAAGCACTTCGTTTACCTTGATTGTAATAACCACCAGTTAGCATTCCCAGAGAATAGGTAAACCGATTTTGTGGCTTGGAATCGAAAGAAGCGCTAAAACTCGACCATTGATGCTGGCTTCCTGCTTTTAAACTGGCTACTTGAGTACGTATTGGATCAAAATCCGAAAGTAATTCAACAAAATTTTCACTCCAGCTCAATGAAAAACGACTTCTATTTTTAAAATTAAAGAGGTATATAAATTGATCTGACTGATCTTTTTTACCAAAGTCGGTATCAAAGAAATAGGTTCTTCCCACTTGAGGACCATGAGATAACAAAGGGGTGTCAGAATCGGTATAAAACAAATGACCCCCAACAGCCTCTAGTTTGATGTAATTTTTTCTCGGTACAAAACCTACTTCAGCATCGTAATTCCCGGCTACATATTCTTGTTGTACTCTCCAGTTCCATCGAGTGGATTGGTAACCAAGATGGGAAGCTAAAACCCCTCCTCTGTTATCTTTCATTGTATCAAAGGATTGGAGCAAGAGTATTTTACTGTTCCAAAGATTGTCAGTTGAAAAATAATTGTATTCTATACCCAGATTGCGATTGAATGAAGACGAGGCCTTTTGATCAGCAGAATTTAAGCCTTGTTTGTTGACGAATATCATACTGATGTTTGATCGATCTAACACCTTTCGCTGAACCGTTAAAACTCCAAAATTTTGAGCTGCTAAATTGAGGCTTTCATCTTTTTGTGTTTGGATGTCCATCACCCCAATACGCCAGTTTTCATCCATATTTCCGCTTAGACGAACCCCACCAATGATGGGTACATTAAGACCGATTCTGCGAGAAAAAAACGGACGAATAGTCTTATAACCAAAGTTAGAGAACAGATCAGCATTCTCCAGAAAGAATTGTCTTCGCTCGGGAAAAAATAACTCAAATCGGTCTAGATTTGTCACTTGCTGATCCACTTCTGCTTGAGAAAAGTCAGGGTTAATGGTAAGGTCTAAATTCAAGGCTGAAGTCAGATTGTATTTTAGATCTCCCCCCAATTTAAAGGCATTATCAGTAGCGTTAGAATTTGTTTTAACGGCATTGTTCGACAAATAAGGGATGAGCGAGACATTACTTCCCTGGGGTGGGGGTGGTGTATTCCAAATAAGAGCCCCTGCATAAGCGAGAGAAACGGAGGGAAACTGTCTTGGCACAGGAGCCCAGCTTGATTTTTCACTTGCTTTAAGATCGAGTCTGCTGAAATTAATTCCCCACCGACGATTACCTTTTTCATAACGGATGGATTTAAAAGGAATTGCAATTTCACAAACCCATTTATTACGATCAAATTTGACTTCAGAATACCATTTGGTATCCCAGTTTAAGTCTACGTTTCTTCCGTTGTACATTGTGCCGTCCCACTGTGCTCCATATGCATTTAATCCAAAAGCAAAGCCCGTACTTTGGTTGTCAAAAGGGTCGAGTGCTACCAAAAAATTATCGTTTTTTCCAAATGAAAAATCACGCTGCAGAGACTCTACAACATAATCGCCCTGTACTGCATTGTTAAAGAAAATTATTGAGATATAAAGAAATTCGTCATCAAAGGCTACCCTGGCCTCTGAAAATTGAGTTGCCTTTCCAGTATCAATAGGGGTAATCATAAAAAAATCTTTCCCTACGGAAGCTTCTTTCCAGGTATTTTCGTTAAGTATTCCGTCAATAACAATAGGCTCGTTTGTCTTTTTGATTTCAATTTGGAAATCCTCAAAATTAATTTGGGCGGATGTGTAATTTGCAGTTAGAAGTATACTTACTACTAAGGCAAATGATCTGAGTTTCAATATCAATTTGTCAGTACCGTTTAAGTTGAACGCTAAAAATACTGTTTTAACATGAAATATAAGTCTACAACTTTTCAATAAAATCTGACCATTGCTCAACCCAAACCTTCCATTGGTAGTTTGGAAGGGATTTTTTTATATTGTCTTTTGTTTTTTGATATTTTTTTTGATCCAAGAGTTTACACATACCTTCTGCGATTGCTTTTGGAGTCTTTTGAACACAGACTCCTGTTTGATCTTTTTTAATTGGTGTACTCAGCCCTTCAATATCGGATACTAATAAGGGTTTATTGTAAAAATAAGCCAAGGGAGTTACCCCACTTTGAGTGGCTGTATGATAGGTTTGAGCAACAAGATCACAAGCTGAAAAATGTATCTGAATAGCACTCGGTGATTTGTATTCAAAATCAAATACAACCTTATTCTCAAGTCCTAATTGGGCAACTAAATCTGTGTATTTATTTTTATTTTCGTAGCATTCCCCTACAATTTTAAGTGAAGTATTACGATTGTTTAATACTTCCTCTGAAAAGGATTTTATCAGCAGTTCCAAGCCCTTGTATTGGCGGATAAGTCCAAAAAATAATACGATTGTTTGTTTTTGATCCCAACCCAATTTTTTTCGGGCTTCTGCTTTAGAAATAGAAGGGAGTAATTGGGTGTTGATAGGATGAAATCCCTCCCATACAGCCTGTTTAAAGTCATTTTTAATTTGAGAGGCCACACCCTCTGACAAGGTAGTAAAAGCGTGCATTTGTTTTCCAAAGAAGCGGTTTAAAATTCCATCAAAAACTCTTCTTTCGTGTGGAATCCAATTGTCGACCAAAGCTATTTTATTGATTTGGGGATTTGTTTTTTTTGCAATCCATCCATAAACAGGAGCTAAAAAGGGCGTGTAATAGCGAAAGATTAGGTTTTGTGGGTTTAGTTGGTTGACTTGATGAATTATCTTCCCCCATTGCAAAGGATTATAAGCGTGAATTGATTCGGACACTTTTAGAGAATCCTGTTGTTTTTCTTTAGTTTTTTGATTTTTCCCGGGAAATAAGAATTTAGGATAAAGTTTAGAAAAAGTAAGCAGTTGTACTTTTTTTCCACTGAGTTGAAGATGAGTAGCCAGCTCGTATTGGGTTTCCGCTATTCCGCCCCTAAAAGGAGCAACGGGTCCGATGATGAGGTAATCAAGTGGTTGCTCGGGCATTTAATTCAGAACTAATCTTCGTTGAGGAGCTTGTTTCCTAGCCCAGAAGCCAATAATTAGAGAACTAATAAAATAGAATGTAAATATTGTTTGACTAATTGGGTAGGCTTCCAATAAGAGTTGATGTTGAGGTATAAACAGGAATCCAAGTCCTATGATTCCTCTGAATTGTTCAAATCTGGGTGCCCATGAATAAAAATCCATCAATGCAGTAAATCCGAAAATTGATAACATTAGCAATAAGCCATAACTCACTTGAAAAGAGGTCTCAAATTCACTGAATCGTCCAAGTAAAAAAATTAACATATAAACCAACAGGCTAAAGTGAAAAACCGCAACAGTTTTCCAATTCTTATTATAATGCGGATTAAAGCGAAGTTCAGGCTTATTTTCCCGTGAAGTCAACGGAAACCGATCTTTAACATCAATCGGACGCCAGCCAGTTGGCATAAACCAAATTTTGAATTTACTAACCCAACTCTCAGTATGCCAGGCATCTCGTAAAAGCAACCAAAAGTGCTGAAAATTGATCCAAATGGGATTCCAGCTTTGGACGGGTTTTAAGGTACCATAAACAGGAGGCTCTGATTCCAATTCTTCTTGAAAGGTTCCAAACATACGATCCCAAACACAAAAAATTGCCGCTAAGTTTTTATCTATATAAATAGGATTAATGGCGTGGTGCACTCGGTGTTGAGAAGGGGTTACCAGAATATATTCCAATATTCCGAGTTTTCCTATATGACGAGTATGGTACCAAAATTGTGCAAATAAGTGCAAAGGGCTTAAGGTCATGATCACCTCAGCAGGGATTCCTAAAAAAGCAGCAGGTACTAGAAAAAGCGCACTAAATCCAATTAAATTGGAGATACTTTGTCTTAATGCACAAGCTAAATTAAATTCTTCGCTGCTATGATGAATGAGATGTTGGTTCCAAAAGATGTTGATTTTATGATTCAATCTGTGGATCCAATACGAGGCAAAATCAATAGCAATAAATGCGACTATATATATCCCGAGAGTCGATTCCAATTCAATCAGACTAAGGTATTTTAATAGAAAAGGGTAGGAAATCAAAATAAAAGCAAGTCCGAGTACGTCTTTAATAACATTGGTCATCCCTGAGCTTAAACTTGCCAGGGTATCCATTAAGGTATAAGTTTGTTTTTTAGTGAGATGGCCGTAAACTATTTCAGTTAATACAAGGACAAAAAATCCAGGTATTGCCCATAAAAGTACTGCTGCATAAGCCTCCATGTCATAAACTTTGATTTAAAGTTAATAATTTAGGAACTAATTACCCAACTTCCTTGCTTGATCAGTGGTTCAGCTTGTTTGAACTTCACTGTCTTGGTTTCACCCGTAGTAATATTTTTGATGGTCACTTTCTCATTACGACCTATTTTGGGCTGCTCTCTTATAATGGTCTCTATGGTCTGCCGTTGCTGTTGACTGGCTCCAGCTCCCACTTGTCTGTTACGTTGAGCCATTTCTTCCGTGTTGAGGACTTCGTCTTTAGAGATATTTAGTTTTTGTCTTGGCTTCGGTCGTTTTGCCTCTTGGATGCTCGAGGGATTTTGTGAGGGCAAACTCCCTTTGATCAAGAATGAAAGTACTTCTTTGTTTAAATTGTTGAGCATCGCTTTGAAAAGCTCAAAGGCTTCAAACTTATAAATTAATAAAGGATCTTTTTGTTCGTGAACAGCCAATTGAACGGACTGTTTTAATTCATCCATTTTTCTTAGATGTA
>JAYPMN010000023.1:0-11668 GCA_038129925.1 Flavobacteriaceae bacterium | reverse complement strand
CTTTGATCCCTTGTGATACCGCTTGACATACAAAATCAAAGTGCATGGTCTCTCCTTTGATCACACTTCCTATGGCAATTACAGCATCGGGATTTGAAGACTGAGCTTTTTTGGAACCGTAAATCAATTCAAAACTTCCTGGTACCTCCCAAATTTTAATATTTGAACTTTTTACTCCGTGCTGCTCTAAGGTTGTCACAGCACCATCACATAAGGCTTTAGTGATTTCATTGTTCCATTGGGAAACGACTAAATGTATAGTAAAAGGACTTCCGTCAGGAACAGCATTAAAATCGTATGCAGAAAGATTGGCAGTTGCCATATCCTTAGGGGTTCATGTGTTCAAGTTTGCCCTTTTGGACTGCTACCCATTTAGCTTCTTCTGCTTTAGGATATTCTTTTTCAATCCGCTCTAAAAAGGAAATAGCTTGCTTGATTTTACCATTTTCAGCACCCAACATGGCTGCTTTATAAAGGTATTTCGGCGTAGAATACATATTTTCACTCACCTTAGAGGCTTGGATATAGTAGTCGTAAGCGTCATCTATCTGTCCTAATTGTGCAAAAGCATCTCCTATGGCCCCTTTTGCTAAAGCACTTAATAAAATATCATCAGCCTTAAATTGATCTAGATAGATTATTGCATTTTCGTATTCTTTTAAATTGAGATAGGCCATCCCAGCACTGTAAGTAGCCAGTTTAGCTGCGGGTGTCCCTTTGTAGTTTTCAATGATGTCTAAAAAACCATACTTTCCTTCTCCCCCATTAAGGGCTCTTCGGTAAAGCGAATCAGACTCAATACTGTTAACCGCCAACTCAAAATAATACTGAGCTTGATTTAGTTCACTTACAGCCTCTTGAGCTTTTGGCTCTACAACAAAATTTTTATAACCAAGATAACCCAAGACACCTATGGCCACAACTCCTATAAATCCCAAAATAAAATTTTGGTATTTGACAACCCACTCCTCAGTTTTATTCGCGGTGATATCTAGTGTTTCAAATACTTCTGCGGTTGTACTTTCCTGAACAACTTCATTCTCCTTGCTCGCAGTGATGGATTTTTTTGCCCCTCGTTTTTTGTATGTTGCCATGGTAACTTATTTTAGCGCGTAAAATTAGTCTTTTTATTCTAATTCAAAAAGCTTAAAACTAGCATCTAAGTTATTATTTTTGTAATTCATGCTTTTAAAACAACTCACCCTTACACAATACAAGAATATCAGTTTTAGAACTTTTGAACTCAATCCAAAGATTAATTGCTTTGTTGGGGATAATGGAGTAGGAAAGTCTACTGTTTTAGATGCAATTTACCATCTTGCCCTAGGAAAAAGCTACTTTAATCCAAACGCAGTGCAAAACATTCAATTTGGGCAGGAGTTTTTTGCTCTAGAAGGTAGGTTTGAAAAAGAAGAACGGGAAGAAAAAATTATTTGTAGTATAAAAAAAGGACAGAAAAAAATAGTGAAACGCAATGGGAAGGTCTACAAAAAACTTACTGATCATATCGGTTTAATCCCAACGGTCATCATATCACCTTCAGATCGTGACCTTATCTCAGAGGGAAGCAGCACAAGAAGAAAGTTTATAGATGGAGTGATAGGGCAAACAGATAAAGTCTTTTTACAGCATCTAATGGAATATACCAAGATACTTTCACAGCGGAATGCCCTGTTAAAATACTTTGCCATAAATCAAACTTTTGATCAGGATACACTTGAAATTTATAATACACAATTGGTAGAGCGAAGTACTCCGATCTATCAAGGTCGTAAAGAATTTATGGAAGCTTTTATTCCCATTTTTAAATCACGCTATCAAGAAATCAGCGGACAGCAAGAATTTGTCAATCTTGAATACGAGAGTCAACTCAATGATGCAAATCACCAAGACATGCTAAAGTCTAGTTTAGCTAAAGATCGGATGATTCAATATACCAGTGTGGGAATTCACAAGGATGATATTTTGTTTTTAAAAGACGGTCAACCCATTAAAAAGTTTGGTAGTCAAGGCCAACAAAAAACATTTCTAGTAGCCCTTAAATTAGCACAATTTGACTTTTTAAAGTCACAGACTGGGGGTGCACCAATTTTATTACTTGACGATGCTTTTGACAAATTAGATCAAAAGAGAGTGTCTCAAATTATCGCTTTAGTTGATCAAAATGACTTCGGTCAAATATTCATAACTGATACACACGAGGACCGAACATTGAATGCCTTAGAAAACACAAAATCAAGCTATGAAATTTTTAAATTATAAGTTTTGAAAAAAGGAATTCTACTTTTATCGTTATTCGTTTTATCTGCTTGCCAAAACAGTTCAAAGCTTGAGTTAAATCAACTGAACGGATATTGGGAAATTGATTTTGTGAAGCAGGAAAATGAGACTTTCCAAAACAAACAATCCAATCCGCTATATGACTTTTATTCAATGAAAGATGGCAAGGGAATTTATAAAAAAGTAGCCCCTCAACTTGATGGAAGTTTTTTAACCTCTGAAAGCAGTGTCCCATTTGAAATTAAAGAAGATAATGGTACTTTTAAAATTCAATTTAATTCTCCTTGGAATGTGTGGGAAAAAACAATCAAACAATTGGATTCTCAGAGGCTTGTCCTATTTCATCAAGACCGAAGTTTTTTCTACAAAAGACCTCTAACGAGCAAAACTCTAGAATTCAATGAGTAATCCTAAAGACAAATACGAACCCAAGCCTATCAAATCTGTTTTAAAGGATATTATTGCCCAAAAGCCACTTAAAAAAGGTGTTCAGCAAATTAGAATATGTAATGCATGGACAGAAACCATGGGAGAACACATAGCCAGTTATACAGATGAAGTTAGATTTTCACACAACACCCTCTATGTAACCCTCCATTCTGCTCCACTAAAAATGGAATTGAGTTATGGATTGGACGATTTAGTCAAACGCATCAATGAGCATTTAGAAGGAGATTATGTCCAAAAAATTACTTTAATCTAGAAGCACTCTCTTTGCGAAAAATGAAAGGCTGCTTCGATAGTTGCATTTTCATCACTATCAGAACCATGGACTGCATTTTCGCCCATGGAAGTAGCATATAACTTTCTAAGGGTACCCTCAGCTGCTTCAGCAGGATTTGTCGCACCAATCAGGGTTCTGAAATCACTTACAGCATTTTCTTTTTCTAATAAAGCAGCGACAATAGGCCCACGTGTCATAAAACTGACCAATTCACCAAAAAAAGGACGCTCATTATGAACCTTATAAAAAGCCTCGGCATCACTTTTAGTAAGCTGAGTCAATTTTAGTGCTTTGATTTTAAAACCAGCTGAAGTTACTTTTTCAAGAATATTTCCAATGTACCCGTTCTGAACTGCATCGGGCTTTATCATCATTAATGTTTTAGTAACCATTTTTTTTTATTTGCGCCAAAATTACTAAATGAAATTTAAAGGGAATGATAATTCTGTTGAAGTTCTGTAATATGAAAAAATAAATTGAGTAGAAGGGCTGACTTAAGTGAAAATGATATCTTTGCAGCAGCATGGAAAAAGAATTTATAACAGCACTTGAGCAACGTCTTCAATCCCCAAAAAAGACAGTAATCATTCCACATAAAAACCCAGATGGAGATGCCTTGGGCAGTACTTTGGCTTGGATGCACTTTCTCCAAAATGAAAATCATGAAGCGCTAATCATTTCACCTAATGATTATCCTAAATTTTTAAATTGGATGCCAGGTCAAGAGCAAATTCTGATTTACAATCAAAAAAAAGAACTTGCAGAGAAAAAAATCGAAGAGGCTGACCTTATATTCACACTAGATTTTAATGCTTTAAGTCGGATCGACGCTTTGGGTGTTCCAGTTTCAGCTTCCAAAGCAGAAAAGGTCATGATTGATCATCACGAGTCTCCCGAGGATTATGCAGAATTGATGTATTCTGATCCCCAAATGAGCTCAACTTGTGAAATGATTTACCGTCTTATTACTGAACTGAATTCAAGGGGGTTTTCACCGGAAATAGCAAGTTGCTTGTACACAGGTATTATGACCGACACAGGCTCATTCAGATACCCCTCTACCACAGCAGAAACTCATAAAGCTATTGCACAGCTTGTAGAAAGTGGTGCAGACGGAACAGCCATACATCAGAACATCTATGATAGTTCTTCATTTAACAGATTAAAACTGCTGGGAATTGCGTTGTCCAACCTCAACCAAATCGAATCTCTTCCTATTGTATACATCACCTTAACGCAAGCAGAACTCAACTCCTGTGACTATCAAAAAGGGGATACGGAGGGTTTTGTCAATTATGGTCTAAGTTTAGAAGGAGTTCAATTTGCCTGCATTATGATTGAAAATGAAAAAGAGGGAAAAATCAAAATGTCATTCCGTTCTAAGGGTTCGTTTTCTGTCGATGAATTTGCAAGAACCTACTTTGAAGGAGGAGGACATCACAATGCTGCTGGAGGTATGTCTAAAGATTCTATGAACCAAACAGTACAACGCTTCAAAACAGCAGTTGCTGAAATTACAAACCAATTTTAAGAGAATGAAAACAATTGGAGTTTTGGTGTTTTCAATATGCTTTTTCTCATGCGCACAGATAGAACCCCGTGCTCCACTAAATAAAGAAAGGACACTATTTTTAAACAGTTCTGCACAAAGGAACAAACAATTACTCTTACAAGAAGAACAACTGTTGGTCGAGAGTGCAGAAAGGGATAGTCTTTTGGATTTTCGAAAATCTGAAGCTGGCTTTCTCTATGCTTACCAAAAAAAAGCTGCAACCAATGCTCCTCTTCCCGTCAAGGGTGATCTAGTTAATTTTCAATATAAAATTGAAGATTTAAACCAAAACATCATCTACGATAAAGATAACCTTGGAATTGTAGAATACGCCATAGACGAAGAAGAACTCTTACCAGCCCTGAGAGTAGCTTTAAGAATGATGAAACCCAATGAAGTTGTGGTATTTCTTTTTCCTTCCTACCTTTGTTACAGTTATCAAGGAGATGGATATAAAATAGGAATCAACCAGCCACTCCGCTTTACAATCGAACGTTTAAATCGCCCTTAATCAATATTAATATCCAAAAATCATCACATGAAAAAAATTTTATTACCCATACTTGCAACCGTATTCATCTTAGGATGTAAAACACAGCACCCAGACTTGGAGGCTGGACTGTATGCTGATATACAAACCAACAAAGGATCCATACTCTTAAAATTGGCCTATGACAAAGCTCCCATAACAGTTGCCAATTTTATCTCATTAAGCGAGGGTAAAAATCCTAAAGTTAGCGAAGAATTTAAATCAAAAAAATATTACAATGGTATCAAATTTCATCGAGTCATTCCTGATTTTATGATTCAAGGAGGAGACCCTACAGGAACAGGTTCTGGTGGACCCGGATATCAATTTGATGATGAATTTAGTGATTTGACTCACAAAGGACCTGGTGTACTATCTATGGCCAATGCAGGACCAGGAACCAATGGCAGTCAATTTTTTATCACTCATAAAGCTACGCCTTGGCTGGACGGAAAACACTCTGTTTTTGGAGAGGTTATATCGGGACAAGAAGTGGTAGATAGCATACAACAAAATGACCAAATTGAAGAAGTTGTCATCATAAGAAAAGGAAAAGAGGCAAAACAATTTGATGCCCCTGATGTATTTGTTACTTACTTCGATCAAAAAGAAATTATTGCTAAAGAACGAGAGGCTAAACTCAACGCCATTAAAAATACAAATATTTCAAAATTTGATGCGCTAAAAAGCACTGCAACTACTACTAAATCAGGACTTCAGTACCAAATAACCACAAAAGGAAGCGGAGCTGCGGTAAAATCAACCAATAAGGCTACCGTTCATTATGCAGTATATTTTGTTGACGGCACCTTACTTGAAACCAGCAAACTCGAAATTGCAGAAGCTAATGACAAAGTCAATATCCAACGAAAAAATGGCAATCAATACAATCCAATTCAAGCTGCTGTTGGACCAGACGATAGCATGATAGAAGGTTTTAAAGAAGGACTTCGATTACTTAGTCAAGGGGACCAAGCTACTCTATTCCTCCCCTATACTTTAGCATATGGAGCAAATGGTGGTCAAGGAATTCCTCCTCAATCAGATTTGATTTTCGAAATCGAAGTCGTAAGCGTCGATTAATACAACATTAAGGGAAGCAATTGCTTCCCTTTTTATTTTTGATTGTACTTGAAATTTTAGTTTCTTAATTTAAATAAACTAAATCCCTTTAAACAAATGAATAAGACCAAATGGGTACTCATTTTCTTATTACCTGTCCAGTGGTTAAGCATTCATCTGATTAAAAATCAGTCCCTTTGGATAGAACAAATTTACAGTCAAAAAGTATTTCCACTACTTTTTAAGCTGCAGCGATTTTTCTTTTCAGCTTTACCCTTTTCATTTGGTGATCTGGCTTATGGACTTGCTGGAGTTTATATCATATGGAGTTTAGTACAGCTTTTTAAAAGAAAACTAAAAGCTCGGACTTTAATTGTAAATAGTATTGCTGTTGCCTCTCTGTTGAGTTTATGCTTTCATTTGCTCTGGGGTCTCAATTATTATCGAATCCCTTTAAATGAAAAATTAAATTACAATTTGGAATACAATGAAGATCAATTGGAGGAGACGTTAAAATCCATAATTAAATCTACCAACAAACTCCATCAAAGCCTTACTCATTCTGATAGTGTTGCTGTTCAAATCCCCTACTCAAAAACGGAAATCAAAGAACAACTACAATCAAATTTCCACTTCAAACTGGCTGATTTTAAGACCCAACCTTATTTAAAAAACTCACTCTGGAGTACAGTGCTTAGTTATATGGGTTTCGCGGGCTATCTAAATCCTTTAACCCTAGAATCTCAAGTCAATAGAAAAATACCTAAATTAAACTACATCACAACAGCCGCACATGAAATGGCTCATCAATTGGGAATTGCTTCAGAATCAGAAGCCAATTTTATAGCCTATTACAGCTGTGCTTTTCATTCAGATCCTTTTATACAATTTTCTGGCTATAGCTTTGCTCTTCGCTATTGCTATTCTGAGCTTTATAAAGCCAATCCAGAAAAAGCAAAAAATCATCTTTTAAGATTAAGGCCTGGGGTTTTAAAGAATTTTCAACAGCTTTCTGATTTTTGGAAAAAATTCCAAAATCCTTTTGAACCCTATTTTAAAAAAGGCTACGATTCTTATTTGAAGGCGAATGGACAAGCAAAGGGAATTCTAAGTTACAATGCCATGGTGGGTATGGTTGTCGCTCATACTTTGGAAAGAGAATTAGCACCCGAATAATTTTATTTATTTCTTTGTTAGAGTATTCGATATCAAACACCTTTATTTCAGTGAAATATTTATCCAGTAGTAAAAATCCAGAAATCAAACGCCTAAGACTGCTTTCTCAAAAGTCACGAGAGCGTAAAAAACAAGGCATGTTTGTTATCGAAGGTATGCGTGAACTTGAAAAAGCTATTGCAGGAAATTACAAGATTACTGGTCTTTTTATAGAGGAAGGATATGAATCTGAATTTCAAGTCCTCACAACTAAATTGAGTGAAGCAGATCTTTTTTTAGTTTCTAGTAGTATTTTTGAACAAATCAGTTTTCGCTCAGGCTCAGAAAAGGTCATGGCAGTTGCAGAATCAAAAAACCACAACTTGAGCAAATTTAAATTAAAGAAAAATGCCTTAATCTTAGTTATTGAAGCGCCTGAAAAGCCAGGAAACATTGGGGCTTTATACCGAACAGCGGTAGCGGCAGATTTTGATGGAATCATAATCGCTAATCCCAAAACAGATTTTTACAACCCAAACAGTATCCGCTCCAGTTTGGGTTGCCTTTTTGCTTTACCAACTGCAATCGGAAATTCTCAGGAAGTCATCACCTATTTAAATGACAATGAATATTTTATTGCTACCGCAGCACTCCAGCCCGATGCACTTGCTTATGACGAATTTGATTACAAAACACCCTGTGCCTTGGTAATGGGAACAGAAAGTACTGGCCTAAATACAAATTGGCTAGAGGCCTCCCATCAACATTTAATTATTCCTATGTCATCAAAAGTAGATTCATTAAATTTATCTGTTTCGGCAGGGATTTTGATGTATCAAGCTAGAGGAAAAAAAAATTGAATAGCAGACGCATTAAATTCTTTTAGTATATTATTATTTAAATGATTGTTGACGAAGAATTAGAAAACAAAGAAATTGCCAAGCAGTATAAAGAACTGCTCCGTATCAGCTATCAAACACTAAGCGAAAAAGACAAAAAGATGATTCGCCTAGCTTTTGACACTGCAGTTGAGGCTCATAGCGACCAGAGAAGAAAATCTGGAGAGGCTTACATTTTTCATCCCATTAATGTCGCTAAAATAGTCGCCCAACAAATCGGTCTGGATGCTACTTCCATTTGTGCTGCGCTTCTGCATGATGTAGTCGAAGATACTGAATTTACTCTAGAAGATATCGAACGACTTCTTGGAAATACAGTTGCCAAAATTGTTCATGGCTTGACTAAAATTTCAAGTCTTAAAAAAGATAAAAATATTTCTCTTCAGGCAGAGAATTTTAGAAAAATGTTGTTGACTTTAAATGATGATGTTCGAGTCATCATAATTAAAATCGCTGATCGTTTGCACAATATGCAAACTATGGATGCTATGCCTGAATATAAGCAAGTTAAAATTGCATCGGAAACTCTATACATCTACGCCCCTTTGGCACACCGAATCGGCTTGTATAACGTCAAAACAGAATTAGAGGACCTGAGTTTAAAATATACTGAACCACAGCGCTATCAATCTATCAAAAGTAAAATTGAGGAAAGCTACGAAGCTCAAGAGGAATACATCAATAACTTTTCGAAATTTCTTTCTGATGAGTTAGATAAGGAGCGTCTTAAGTACATTTTAAAAGGGAGAAGCAAGTCTATATATTCGATTCATCGAAAAATGATTACCCAAAACATCCCTTTTGAAAAGGTTTTCGACAAATTTGCTATGCGGATCGTATTTAAGAGTACTCGGGCAAAAGAAAAACTTTTTGCTTGGAAAATCTATTCTATAGTAACCGATCATTTCACTCCTAACCCTACACGTCTACGCGATTGGATTTCTGCACCGAAATCAAATGGATATGAAGCCCTCCACATCACGGTTATGGGGCCTCAAAATAAATGGATAGAGATTCAGATTCGTTCTGAACGAATGCATGAAATCGCTGAAAAAGGGTATGCCGCTCATTACAAGTACAAACAAGGAAATCAAAAAGATATTGGTATTGAAAGTTGGCTAAACCGATTGCAAGAGGTATTGGAAAACAATTCTGGGAATGCTGTTGATTTTGTTGAAGATTTTAAACTCAATCTTTATGCTAAAGAAATTTTTGTGTTTACCCCCAAAGGAGATTTAAAATCACTTCCACAAGGAGCTACTGCACTTGACTTCGCTTTTGCAATCCATACCGATATTGGAAAGAAAACACGTGGGATCCGAGTCAATGATCGTTTAGTCCCGCTGAGTAAAGAACTTCAAAGTGGAGATCAAATTGAAGTCATCACCTCAGACAATATCAAACCTTCCAAAAACTGGCTCGACTTTGTAGTAACCTCTCGTGCGCGTTCTATTATTAAGTCTTCCCTTAATGAAGAAAAGAAAATAAGAGCAGAAGAGGGTAAAGAGATGCTCAGAAGGAAGCTCAAACAACTTAAAATAAATATGAATGATAAAACCATTCAGAAAATGCTCAATTATTTTAAGTTCGAAAGCAGCCAAGATTTATTCTATAGAATGGGCATTGGTAGCCTAGATAATAAGCAACTCAAAGAATTTGCAAGCGATTATCAAAACTCCGTTCTCAACTTCTTCAAACGTCGGGTTAAATCAAATAAAAAAAGCAAATCCAATCCTTCAAATGAAATCACAGAGAAATTCGACCAACTTGTTTTCGGAAAAGAAAAAGAACCCTTAGCTCATAGCTTTGCCAGCTGTTGCAACCCAATTCCAGGTGATGCAGTATTTGGATTTATAACTGTAAACGAAGGGGTAAAAGTCCATCATAAAGAATGCCCTAATGCACTTACCTTACAATCAAACTTTGCTTACCGTGTCATCCCAGCCAAATGGATTGATTCCTCATCCGATGAGTTTACTGTAGTACTGAAATTAAGTGGGATTGATCGAAAAGGGTTGGTCAATGAAGTCACGCGTATGATTTCCAATACCAAAAATGTCAATATTAATAAAATCAATTTTGATTCTGAAGATCACTTCTTCACTGGAATGATTCAACTCACTGTTCAAAACAAAACAATTTTAGATAAGCTGGTCATGACCTTGTCAAAAGTGAACGGTATCGATAAAATTGTTCGCGAGTAACTCTTTATAACTATCTTTGTAGCACTATGGTTGCAAATAAATCAAATCAAGAAGTTGTAAAAGATGTTTTTATCAACTTCTTAGACCAGCAAGGGCATCGCAAAACACCTGAACGTTTTGCTATACTCTTCGAAATCTACGATAGTAAAGAGCATTTTGATATCGAATCGCTTTACATTAAAATGAAAAACAAAAACTATAGAGTAAGTAGAGCTACTTTATACAATACCATTGAACTTTTATTGGATTGTGGCCTTGTTCGAAAGCATCAATTTGGAAGCGGACAGGCGCAATACGAAAAATCATATTTTGATCACCAACACGACCATATTATACTTACTGATAGCGGAGAAGTAAAAGAGTTTTGTGACCCGAGAATTCAGCAAATAAAAAAAACCATAGAAGAGGTCTTTGATGTTGATATACACAAGCATTCTTTATATTTTTACGGCACTAAAAAAAAAACTAAATCCTAAAAAAGCATGACGGTAGATTTACTACTCGGACTCCAGTGGGGTGACGAAGGGAAAGGGAAAATTGTGGATGTATTAACCTCCTCATACGATATTATCGCTAGATTTCAAGGAGGACCAAACGCTGGTCATACATTGGAGTTTGAGGGAAACAAGCATGTTTTACATACCATACCTTCGGGAATTTTTCACCCAAAAGCAGTAAACTTAATCGGAAATGGAGTAGTGATCGATCCCATGATTTTTATGCAGGAAATCGAAAACCTAGCACCTTATCACATCAATTTTGATGAAAGGTTATTGATTTCCAAAAAAGCCCATCTGATCCTTCCCACCCACCGACTTCTAGACGCTGCCTCTGAGGCCTCCAAAGGGAAGGCGAAAATTGGCTCGACATTAAAGGGAATAGGACCCACCTACATGGACAAAACCGGGCGCAATGGTATTCGAGTGGGAGATATATTTGCTTCAAATTGGGATGAAAAGTTTCAAAAATTAACCAATAAGCATTTAGATATCCTCAAAAATTTTGACTCCATTTTAGAGTACAATCTTGAGGAAATGGAAAGTGAATTTTTAAAAAGCATTGATGCACTCAGAAAATTCAAAATGGTAGACAGTGAACACTATTTACACCAAGCTCAAAAAGCTGGTAAAAAAATATTAGCAGAAGGAGCCCAAGGATCTCTTTTGGACGTTGATTTTGGAACCTATCCTTTCGTAACCTCATCCACGACCACAGCAGCTGGTGCTTGTACAGGTTTGGGTGTTGCTCCAAATAAAATCAAAG
>JAYPMN010000022.1:0-12374 GCA_038129925.1 Flavobacteriaceae bacterium | reverse complement strand
ATCTCGCCCAGGCAAATTTATTGGGAGATTATCGACTATGAAAAAGAAGTAAAAAAGAATCAATCTACCTATTGGCTAATTTTTGAATTGATTTGGCGTGATTATTTTAAATATATAGCTCTTAAACACCAGGATGCAATCTTCCATTTAGGAGGCATACTAAATAAAGATTATCATTGGAATACAGCTGATACTAAAGTACACTCATGGATAGAGGGTACAACCCGTGAACCTTTTGTAAACGCCAATATGATTGAGTTGAATAAAACAGGCTGGATGAGTAATAGAGGAAGGCAAAATGTAGCCTCTTATTTTGCTAAAGACCTTCTATTAGACTGGCGAATTGGAGCAGCTTATTTTGAATCTCAATTGATTGATCATGATGTACACAGTAATTATGGAAATTGGATGTATGTAGCCGGTGTTGGGAACGATCCCAGAGATAGAAAATTCAATGTGCGTTTTCAAGCTGAACGCTACGACGAGGGAGGTAAATTTCAACGTCTTTGGAATCAAAATACACTTTTTTAATGAAGCTTAAACTAATTTTAGGGGATCAATTAAACCTCCAGCACAGTTGGTTTAATGAAATTGACAGTAGCGAGGTATTTGTTTTGCTGGAAATGCGTCAAGAAACAGATTATGCGCCACACCACATACAAAAAGTTGTTGCCTTTTTCGGTGCAATGCGAAACTTCAGCGAAGCACTTCGGCAAGCTGGACATCAAGTACATTACTTAGCACTTGATGATAAAGCAAACAAGCAACAGCTCGAAGCAAATCTAGACTTTCTTATTGAAAAATTTAATGCAGAAACATTTGCTTATATGGAGCCTGACGAATACCGTTTAGATCAGCAGCTAAAAGAATATGTTCTAGGATTAAATATTCCATCTGAAGTAGTGGAAACAGAACATTTTATGACCTCAAAATCGGAATTGACTGATTTTTTTGAAGGGAAAAAGCAATTGATTTTGGAATTTTTTTACCGCCGTATGCGAAAGAAATTTGATCTTTTGATGCAGTTAGACCAACCAGAAGGTGGTCAGTGGAATTTTGATAAAAATAATCGAAAAAAATGGAAAGGAACCCCCTCCATACCTGAACCGTTTTACCCAAAGGCAAATGATATAGAGGCTTTAAAGGAGATGATTGAAAATACAGGGGTAAAAACCATTGGATCTTTTGATAAAAATCAATTTCTCTATCCGTTGAGTAGGTTACAAGCTTTGGAACAATTGGATTACTTCTGCGAATATCTACTCGTTCATTTTGGAGATTATCAAGACGCACTTCATACAGATGAAGTCAATCTATTTCACTCCAGAATCTCATTTGCTTTAAATGCTAAAATGATCCATCCTTTAGAGGTAGTTCAAACGGTCATTGGATATTACAGAGAACATAGCGACGATATTGAACTTTCCCAAGTTGAAGGTTTTGTTCGTCAGATAATTGGCTGGAGGGAGTATATGAGGGGTATTTATTGGAAAGAGATGCCTGCATATGCTTCAATGAATGCACTGGAAAATACCAACCCACTTCCTGAGTTTTATTGGACAGGAAAAACAAAGATGAATTGTTTGCATCAGAGCATTTCAAACTCATTGGACAATGCCTATGCTCACCATATTCAACGTCTTATGATCACAGGTAATTTTGCCTTACTTGCACAGATTCATCCTGATAAGGTTGATGAGTGGTATTTGGGAATCTATGCCGATGCGATACAGTGGGTTCAAATTACCAATACCCGCGGGATGAGTCAATGGGCAGACGGAGGGATAGTAGCAACTAAACCTTATGTTTCAGCGGCTGCTTACATTCATAAAATGAGTAATTACTGCGACAGCTGTCAGTACGATAAGAAAAAAAGAGTAGGTGAGGATGCCTGCCCGTTTAACAGCTTGTATTGGAACTTTCTCGATGATAAAAAACAGTTTTTTGCAAAAAATAATCGTATGGCGATGATGCTTAGACTACTAGAGAAAATACCTGCGGAAGACCTGGTTCAAATAAAACTCAGAGCAGCTCAAATATTAAAGCATCCCGATGAATTCTAACCGAATTCCAATAGGAGTCGTTTGGTTGAAACGTGACTTGAGGTTGAGGGATCATCAAGCTTTGGCAAATGCCTTGAAGAACCACAAACAAGTGCTTCTGCTTTATATAGCCGAAAACTCCCTTTTGGAGGAGCCTCATTTCAGTATGCGCCATTTAGATTTTATCAAACAGTCTTTAGTTGATTTAAACAAACAATTGGAAGTATTTAATACTCGAATTCTTACTCTTGAAGGTGAAGTAATTCCTCTTTTAGAACAGTTAAATCAACATTTTAAGATAGAAGCTCTTTATTCTCATTTCGAAACTGGAATTGGATTGACCTTTACTAGAGACCTTGAGGTAAAAAAATGGTGTGAAAAAAAAATATTGCCTTGGAATGAATTCAGACAGCAAGGTGTGTTTAGAGGCTTAAAGAATAGAAAAAAATGGTTGCAGCATTGGACAGCCTTAATGAATCAGCCATTGTTTCCTTTTCCTAGCGAAAAAAAATTCATCACCTTTTATCGCTTAAATAAAATTGTTCAGTATTTCACACTCCTAGACCTTAAGACAACTTCTTCAAATGCTATCCAGCCTGGAGGTGAGACCAATGCGCATCGCTATTTAGACACGTTTTTTGAAGGGAGGTACGTTAACTATCAAGCTCATATTTCGAAGCCTGATCTCTCAAGAAAAAGTTGCAGTCGACTGTCCCCTTATCTCGCTTACGGAAATGTATCTATGCGTCAGGTTCTCCAACGTACAGAAGATGAAAAGGAAGCAGGTAAAAAAGGATTTGGTATTCGGGCATTTGAATCGAGACTACGATGGCAATCTCATTTTATTCAAAAGTTTGAAATGGAATGCAGTATGGAATTCAAGAGTGTAAACCGAGGCTTCCACCGCCTACAAAAGCCAATCAATAAAACACTTATAAGAGCATGGGAATTAGGAAAAACGGGGGTTCCAATGGTAGACGCAGCAATGCGGTGTTTGGTGGCTACAGGCTATTTGAATTTCCGTATGAGAGCTTTGGTAGTTTCTTTTTTTGTACATCAGCTTTGGCAACCGTGGCAGGCATGTTCAGCTTTTTTAGCACGGCAGTTTCTAGACTTTGAACCTGGAATTCATTTTCCCCAATTACAGATGCAAGCTGGCGAAACAGGAATCAACACGTTGAGAATATACAACCCTGTTAAAAATGGACAAGAACACGATCCTCACGGCCAATTTACAAGAAAATGGATTCCTGAGCTGAAGAACTTACCCAATGAATTGATTCATACTCCATGGGAAATTACTCCTTTTGAAGAAGCGCTTTACGACTTTAAGCTCGATAAAAATTATTTGAGACCTGTTGTTGATTTAGATCAAAGCAGAAAGCGTGCTTCTTCTATTTTATGGGGAATGCATGAGGACAAACTGGTCAAACAAGAAAGTAAGCGTATCTTGCGTCGCCATACGCTTCCAAAAAGAAATAGTATACAATGATATGAAAAAGAAAATTGATTTAACAGAGGAGCAAATTGATCGTGTAATAGAAATGGCATGGGAAGATCGTACCCCTTTTGAGGCCATGCAGGTTCAATTTGGTTTAAAAGAACAGGATGTCATAACCCTCATGCGAAGAGAAATGAAGCCTTCTAGCTTTAAAATGTGGAGAGCAAGAGTTCAGGGTCGGGGGACCAAACATCAAAATAAAAGACCGGAGGATACCAATACGTTTCGATGCTCTAGACAAAAGGGGATCAGTAATAATAAAATTTCCAAACGTTAACTCAATAGCGGACTTCCACATTCATCCCCACAGTTGCAACACCCACTTTAGTCCATGTGCCTTGACTTACTTCACGTGCAATAAGTGGAGATCCAAAAAAATCTCCAGAAAAGAATAATTTTCCTGGACCTAAATCTTCTATCCACTCAATAGCTACAAAAAAATCTTCATCTATTACAATTTCATAGGGGATGAAATCCTTACTTACAATACCTGAGGTAATATCCGTTTCAATGATGATGTTTTCTTTAAGTAGTGTAGTTGTTGGAAGCCCGTTTTGAACCGAGTAAAAATTAAGGCGAAATCGATCAGTACCTTAGTCGTTTTCAACTAGGGAAATATTGAATTTTTTAAGAATCATGAGGCGTTTTCGCTGACGGACCACAAAGCCCATTTCATTACCCAGTTTGTTGGTAGGGAAAGAAGCATAGATGAACTTTGAGGTTGTTTTATTATCTAATATTTTCGCTTGGAAGTTTTTTCTTTTGGTTGTAATGACGACTTCATCCAACGCTGTATCATCCTCTTCAAGAGGAAAAATAATGAACTCATTTTCAATATATTCTTCAAATAAAAAAGTCTTGGATTCAAAACCTATCATTGAAAAGTGGAGGTTTGATCTGCCGTATTTATGAGGGTCAACCTCAAGTTGAAAATAGCCCTCTTCATCCGTTACTGTACCAATATTTTTTGACCAAGGCTTATATAAGGGAATAGCGTTAGTTAAAGTAGGAGAGTGATTTTAAGGGGCATGGGCATTCAATTTCAATTTTTTACACGTTTAATTTCAGCACCAATTTTTTGTAATCGAGGTACAATATTTTCGTAACCCCGATCGATTTGCTCGATATTGTGAATGGTACTGGTTCCCTTAGCCGAAAGGGCGGCAATCAGTAGAGAAACTCCAGCGCGAATGTCAGGTGAAGTGAGGGTTGCAGCTTTTAGCTGAGATTTGAAATCATGTCCAATGACTGTCGCTCGATGAGGGTCGCAAAGAATGATTTTGGCTCCCATATCGATAAGTTTATCCACAAAAAACAAGCGACTTTCAAACATTTTTTGATGGATTAAAACACTTCCTCTAGCTTGGGTAGCAACAACGAGTATAATACTGAGTAAGTCAGGTGTAAATCCAGGCCAAGGCGCATCTGAAATGGTTAAAATAGACCCATCGATAAAACTTTGAATTTCATAGCCGTCCTTGTGCGCAGGTATAAAGATGTCATCGCCTTTTTTTTCTATTTGAATCCCGAGCTTTCTAAAGATATTTGGCATTTGTCCAAGAAATTCCCACCGAACGTTTTTAATTGTGATTTCGCTTTTGGTCATTGCAGCCAAACCAATCCAACTTCCTATTTCTATCATGTCAGGAAGGACAATGTGTTCGGTTCCTGAAAGGCTTTTTACTCCTTCAATATGAAGAAGGTTTGAACCGATCCCTTTAATTTTTGCTCCCATACGGTTCAGCATAGAACAAAGTTGTTGTAGATAAGGTTCGCAGGCAGCATTGTAAATTGTAGTATGTCCTTCAGCAAGAACAGCCGCCATTACAATATTAGCTGTACCAGTCACAGAGGCCTCATCAAGCAAAAGATCTGCTCCAATCAATTGTTCAGCTTCTACACTATAAAAATAGTCTTCTTTGTTGTAATTGAATTTGGCACCTAATTGGATAAGTCCCTCGAAATGAGTGTCTAATCGGCGTCTACCTATTTTGTCTCCACCCGGTCTAGGAATACTCCCTTTTCCAAAACGAGCAAGAAGAGGGCCGACGAGCATGATAGAGCCACGTAGTCCCTTGCCATCGATTTTGAATTGGTCAGAATCTAGGTAGTCTAAATCCAGAGCATCTGATTGAAATTGATAGCTTCCAGGACCTAGCTGTATTATTTTGACACCTAGATTTTTGAGTAGGGTAATGAGTTTGTTGACATCAACGATGTCTGGAATATTGTCAATAGTGATCTGATCTGCAGTTAATAGCACTGCACATAAAATTTGTAAGGCTTCATTTTTTGCTCCTTGAGGAGTAATGGATCCTTTTAATGCTTTGCCTCCTTCTATTACAAATGATTCCATGCTGACTAGTAGCGTTTACGTTTGTTTCTTCGTTGTTTGCTAGCGGTATTACTTTTAGGACCGTTTCCATTTTTGGATTTGAATTTAAGCAGTTCAGCGGATTCACTTAGAGGTAGCTGTGATGCGGCTACTTTTAGTTTTCCGTTGGAAAGTTCATCAAGGTGAGCCATGATAACTGCGTCGTCAACAGAATCTTTATTCCAACTTAAAAAGCTTTTTTTCATGTGATTTGCAATGGTAAAAACTAAAACATCCTTGAGTTCATTTTCTTCCCAGTTGATAGCAACATCGATCATACGCTTGATGTTATTTCCATAAAACCGATATTTCGGGTGGTTTTGGGGATAACCTAGTTTATCAGGTTTAGCGTCTAAAACTTCTTTTTCAGGCTTTTCAAAAGGACATTCAACGTCTATATCGAAACCTGACATGATAAAAAACTGATCCCATAATTTATGTTGAAAGTCAGGCACGTCTCTTAGGTGAGGGTTGAGGTTACCCATTACACCGATTATGGCTTTGGCCATTTTGTTTCTTTCCTTGGCATTGGTTTCTGCCTTGGCCTGCTCAATCATCAAGTGAATGTGTCTACCGTATTCAGGAATAATTAATTGCTCGCGCTTAGTATTATACTGCAAGGTTTCCATAAAAAATAGTTGCTAATGTAGTTGTGAGGTAAATATTGATTGCAAAATAGTAAATTCTATCGAATTCTGTCGTTTTTTGTTAAAATTAGAGGGTAATAATTCCCTCTAAGGTACTGGCTTTCTTATAGATTTGAATCACGCTGTCTGGAGTATCCATTTTGACCTTAACGCTTAAACTGGTAAAGGTTTTTTTACTGGATTGTTTTTCAGAAAACTGAGATTCATCATTGCAAAAATACGATTTTAAAGTGTTTAGATGCGGGGATTCAGCTTTTACAATAAATTTGAATAAATAAACACCAGGCCATTCTTGTGATTCAAGTAGTTGGTCATAAAATCGTGAATAAAAATCGTCAGACTGCGGTTGGGTTTGCGCCAAGGTTTTACTTTTGCATAAAGGTACGGTTTTATTTTTTTGGTTTTATGAAAAAAAAAAGAGTAGTCATTAGTGGAGGCCCTGGATCGGGTAAAACAACCCTTGTCAATGGTTTGAGCAAGCTTGGATATAGCACCTTTGATGAATATTCTAGAACGCTGATTGAGAAAGCAAAAATCGAAGGAAAAAATCATTATTTCCTAACAGATCCCTACATGTTTAGCGAAGCAATTTTTGCAGGGAGAAAGAAGCAATACGAAGATTTATACAAACTGAACACAGAGCTCCCTTATGTTTTTTTTGACAGGGGTATACATGACATTTTCGCCTACCTTAAAGCCATAGGAAAGGATACGATGTCATGGGAGAAAAGAGTTTCTGAATTCCAGTATGATTTGGTTTTCTTATTGAGTCCTTGGAAAGATATTTACAAAGAAGACGAACAGCGCACTGAAAGTTTTGAAGAAGCAGCTCATTATTTCTCATTTATTGAAGCAGTTTACAAACAATCCCATAAGATTGTCTATGTTCCTCAAGATTCTGTAGCATCGAGAATTTCTTTTATAGAAGATAAAGTAAGATTGCATGGATAAAAAAGCAGTTTTAAAATCCTATTGGGGTTTCGATGCATTCAGACCTTTTCAAGAAGATATTATAGATTCGGTCTTAGCTAAAAAAGACACACTCGCCTTACTCCCTACCGGTGGTGGGAAGTCTCTTTGTTATCAACTTCCTGCTTTGATGAATCCGGGTTTTGCTCTGGTTGTTTCCCCTTTGATTGCCCTTATGGAGGATCAGGTAAGTACGTTAAAAGAACTAGGGGTAAAAGCCATGTATTTTCAATCAGACCCTAAGGGACTGAGTCTTTCAAAACAATTAGACAATGCGCTTTACGGTGATTATAAAGTAGTTTTTGTTTCTCCAGAGCGTTTGGGTAACTCCTCTTTTTTGCAGAAAATAAAAAGCGCCCCCATTTCGTTAATTGCTGTAGATGAAGCACACTGTATTTCTGAATGGGGACACGATTTTCGTCCATCTTACAGAAAAATCAATGCGTTGAGAGAGGTTTTTCCTAAGGTACCTATATTGGCGTTAACAGCTTCTGCCACCATTGAAGTTAAAAAGGATATTGAAATTCATTTAGGATTAAAATCACCTTCAAATTTTACAGCTTCTTATGAACGAGTCAATCTGGCCTATAAAGTTTGGAATACCGAGGATAAGTTTACCACAGTACTCCAACTTGTAAATTACTACAATGGGAGTAGTATCATTTATTGTTATACAAGAAAACAGACTGAGCTATTAGCCGAATTTTTAAATCAAAATCAACATAAGGCTTCCTATTTTCATGCAGGCTTGTTGACTTCACAAAAGAGAGCACGATTAAAAGCCTGGCAAGATGGAGTAATAACCCATATGGTCGCAACTACTGCATTTGGAATGGGTATTGATAAAGCCGATGTCAGAACAGTAATCCATACCAGTATGCCTGACAGTATAGAGAATTATTACCAAGAGAGCGGGAGAGCAGGGCGAGATGGTGTGGCGTCCAATAGCTTTTTGCTCTATCACCAGGGGGACTTACTCGAGTTGGGACAGAAAATTTTGGATCAAATGCCAAAAGAAGAAGAACTAAAACAGATTTATAAAGATTTATGCAATTTTCTTCAAATTTCTTATGGTGAAGTCCAGGACCAAACCTACTCTTTGGATGTGGGGGAATATTGTAAACGCTATCAGCATACTGAAAAAAAACTTCATAAGTGCCTAATTCAACTTGAGAAAACAGGAGTTTTAAATTGGTATGCTTCCAAAACAAAGGAGCTTCGAATAAAATCGAAAAGTTCACCAGAAAGAGCTCAGAACTTTACTGAATCAAGGACGACATCAGCAGGAGTAATAGAGTATTTGATGCGTCAGTATCCTCACTTTTTTATTGAAGTAGTTCGCGTAAAGCAACAAACCATCTGTAATGGGCTCCGTCTTTCCAAAGACCGCCTTCAATCAGCACTCTATCAGCTACAACAAGAAAATCTTATAGAGTATACCGATACTTTTAGCAATTTACATCTCACTTTTCAAGTTCCTCGAGAGGATCAATATACTCTTAGACCTGCAAAAGATTTACTTAAAAAGTTAAAAAAGCAGAAAGTAGCAAAACTAGATGCTATAATCTCTTTTGTCAAAGAAGAGAAGAAATGTAGACGGAATTTTATACTCGATTATTTTGGTGAAATCAAGCGATCCAACTGCCATCAATGTTCCTCGGCTTCTTGCAAGATAGATTTGGATGCCTGTCTAGATTTTGAATTAAAAGTCATTGAATTACTTAAAAAGCAACCGCATTCAATGCAGGAGCTCAAGCAAAAGTTGTATTTTGAGCCCAAAGCTCTAGAAATACTTTTTGCCGTATTGATGGAAAAGCAGCAAATAATAAAAAATCCCCAGCACAAATTTTTTTGGATTGATGAATAAACACACGCTACCGACTCTAGTTTTTTTTGGCACCCCTGAATTCGCACGTCATTGCTTGGCACATCTTGTAGAAGAAGGGTTTACTGTAAAAGGAGTAGTTACAGCTCCAGATCGAAAGGCAGGTAGAGGTAAAAAGATTACTCAATCAGCGGTAAAAGAGTATGCAATTGCCAAAAAACTCGAAGTCTTACAGCCCACCAACTTAAAAAGTCCAGAGTTTATTTCCCAACTTCAGGCTTTAGGAGCTCAGGTTTATGCCGTAGTGGCCTTTCGTATGTTACCCATGGTAGTTTGGAACCTTCCCAGCTTAGGAACCATAAATTTACACGCCTCACTTTTACCAGATTACAGAGGTGCTGCACCGATCAATTGGGTTTTAATCAACGGAGAAACAGAAACAGGAGTAACGACATTCTTAATTGACGAGGTAATTGATTCTGGTGCCATTTTAATGAAAGAGACTACTTCTATAGTTCCTGAGGATAATTTTGAAACTCTCCACAACAGATTGCTTGAAATTGGGGCTCCGCTTCTGGCAGCAACCCTTATCCAGCTCTCCAATAAAACTATTTTCGCCCAGAAGCAGATAGAAAAAGAGTATACAAAAGCGTCTCCTAAACTCAATGCTGAAAATACTCGAATTCAGTGGACTTCAACTTTAAAACAATTAGTCAATCATATTCGAGGACTTAATCCCTATCCAGGAGCTTGGACGTATTTAGAAAATAGTGGGCAAGAATTAAGAATTAAAATTTTTGAAGCGGAGGCACTTTATGAAACACCCATGGAGGAAAATGGAACCCTAGTAGTCAGAGACTCGAAGTTAATGATTGCAAACTCTGAAGGCTATCTTATTTGCAAATACATTCAACTGCCAAACAAAAAAAGAATGGACGTAAAAGCTTTATTGAACGGCTATTCCATTGATGTTGACGCTAGAGTTTATTAAAAAAAGTGTCCAGTATTATCAACAAAACAGTCTACTTATCAACAAAATCAAGGATTTAGCGAGTTTTTCCTTTGGTCTTTTGAAAATCCATATAAATTTGTTAAATAACCTTATAAATTAATAATTATGAACAAAACAGAATTAATAGATGCAATGGCAGCAGATGCTGGCATCTCAAAGGCGGCAGCAAAAAAAGCATTAGAATCTTTTCTAGGTAGTGTAGGTGGAACTCTGAAAAAGGGTGGACGTGTATCTCTTGTAGGATTTGGATCTTGGTCAATTTCTAAAAGAGCTGCCCGTGATGGAAGAAACCCACAAACAGGTGCAGTAATCAAAATTGCTGCAAAAAATGTTGTGAAGTTTAAAGCGGGTGCTGAATTATCTAGTTCAGTAAACTAATTACAAACGACAATATTAAATTAAAGCTCCCTAGTGGAGCTTTTTTTATACTTTAGTTTTAAGATGAAAGCAGGTGATTTTCTTATAGCAACTCCAACCATTATTGGCGATTATAACTTTAGGCGCTCTGGAATTCTTATGGTTGACCTCAAAACTACTGGTACTGTTGGATTTATTATCAATAAAAAATTAGAGTATACACTCGATGAGTTTATGGAGAATGTAAGCTCACCGTTTCCTATCTATTATGGGGGTCCTGTTGAACCAGAAAATTTGTTTTTTGTTCATAAGCTAGGTGATCAGATCCCAAACAGTCTTCATATTGTCGGGGATTTGCATTGGAGTGGTGATTTTGAGTCTGTTTTAAAATTACTCGAGTTAAAAAAAGTAAATCCAACTCAAATCCGATTTTTTTTGGGGTATAGTGGATGGTCAGAAGGGCAACTTGAATCTGAAATCAAAGAGGATTCTTGGGCAGTAATTGTCTCTGAAGAAGTCACAGATTGGATGGACAATAGCAGTGAAGATTTTTGGAAAAACCAAATGAGAGCTATGGGTGGTCGTTTTTTAATCTGGTCTAATGCACCTGAAAATCCACTTTCAAATTAACCTAACTGATCGATAAAAGTCCGATATACTTTTTGGGATTGTATCGAATTATACGATGTTTTACGGTATTGAGTAATGCTTTGACCTCCAGATTCTATTGAAAGGACGAGAAGTTCTTTTGATTTTTGTAGTTCAAATGGATTGATTGCTTGTTCTACCAACTCCATTCCTGTTGTACCTTTAAGCAACCATTCGTTAAAAGCAGTACGAAAAGTGAAATCCTGACAGCCCGATTTTAAATTTGGTGTGAGTATTTTATTTTCTTGAAAAAGATATAAACTGCCATAAAGTGTCTCTACAAGATTTTTTTGATCGTTTAATAAAACACAATCATCAAGACTATTTTCTTCTGCATATCGCTTACCAATGGTAAAGATTGTTTTGTTTGTCGTAGAAAGATTTGACAGATTGCTCGCTTGAACAACAGCCTCTTTAATTAGATCAACATTATAGTTTTGTAAAGGCTCAGTTTGATTCAATGCAGCTACCTGAGCTATACTAATTAAAAATGCAATAGTGCCTTGATAGGGGAGGAATTGAAAGTAAATTAAAGCACTATTTGAGGTTAATGTTTTAGATCCCATCAATTTATCAATTTCAGCTTGAAGGTGCTCCATGGTGAAGGTGATGGGTATTTCGAATCGATGTCTTCTAAGACTAGCGATCATCCTAAAATAATGTTGTTCCCAAAAGAGAATTTTGCCATTTTGGTAACGCAACTTTTCTGTGATTGAAAATTCTGAATGAAGCTTTTTAATAAGGTTAGCAGGGATTTCGCTAAAACTCGAAATCAGTGTACCGTTAGAGTTGATCATGCTACAAATTAGCTAGCGCCTAAAACTTGTTTTAAATCTGAGATCAAATTATCCCAAAGCATTTTAGATTCTTCGAGCTCATCTTCTTCTGAAAAATCAGTAACGATTAAATATACATCTTATGTGATTTCATCTACCTGAAAATAAAATTCAAAATAGAAAACCTCTTCTTCTTACTGATTGATATGAAAATGAAAATTTA
>JAYPMN010000021.1:0-12564 GCA_038129925.1 Flavobacteriaceae bacterium | reverse complement strand
ATAAATATTGGGTAGATGTAGCCCAAAAACTGGGTTGTAAAGCCATGCGTAATGTTTGCGGAGAATTCATAACGATTCCCCATAAAGAAAAGTTAACCTACACTATTGAAGGAGTCAAAGAACTTGGAGATTACGCTGGAAGCAAAGGATTGGATTTGCTTATTGAAAACCACAATGGATACTCCTCTGACCCGAAATGGATGATTGATTTGATGGAAAATGTAAATCTTAAAAATGTGGGAGTGCTTGGAGACTTTACCAATTGGACACTTGAGCGTAATCCAGATACTTTCTATCCAGATCCTTATCAAGGCATCGAACTGCTCAGCCCTTATATAAGAGCCGTAAGTGCAAAATCAGAAACCTTTTCAGATAGTGGAGAGGAAACGACTACAGACTATAAAAGAATGTTTAAAATTCTTCAAAAAGCACCTCAATTAGAGTTTGCTGGAGTTGAATTTTCAGGAAATACCATTCCTAGAAATAAAGGAACGCAACTGACCAAAGCACTTATTGAAAAAGTGATTAAAGAAATGAGTTAGAATAATTTAATAACGCAGATTATTAATAGATTAAGAGTTAATATCTAGTAGTATTTAGATCGCTCAAGAAAAATATTAAGTTTACCCTAAAATGAAAAAAAATAGTAAACTGTTTTAAAGCTAAATTAATTATGGTCCTATTTATTTTTCTAAATTCACTACAATAAACTAAGTAACAAATCTCTCATTTTAAAAACATTTGAGCTTATTTAATGTTTTGATATGTTTTTGATTAATTTTAGGCTTATGTTTTCCTAATACTAAATATATTTTTGTGAATGATTTTAAGTACTTATTGGCATATACCATTCCAGTTTCTGCGATGATTGGTATTAAATTTGGAGGCTATTTGAGTTATACAACGGTATTTTATGCCTTTGGTTTGATTCCAATTTGGGAAGCATTTCTATCCCCAAATCCTAACAAACTCAACGACCAAAAAATTGATAATCGCCTAGCGAATCGATTTTTTGATTTAATGCTGTATTTTAACCTTGTACTAGTCTACTCTATTCTTGGATATGGTATTTGGTATTTGACTGCTACTCCTCTAGAAATATCAGAAATCATTGGATTAGTTTTTTCTTTTGGAATTGTTTTGGGTACAAATGGGATAAATGTCGCTCATGAATTAGGACATAGAAAAACTGCTTGGGAACGTTTGTTAGCTAAAATACTATTGATGCCGGCTTTATACATGCATTTTTATCTCGAGCATAATTTTGGGCATCACCTTAATGTAGGAACTCCTAAAGATCCAGCTACCTCAAAAAAAAATCAATCTGTTTTCTCTTTTTGGTTTACTTCCACAACAGGGCAAATTCGCAATGCCATCAGGATTCAAAAAGACCTTTTAAAAAAGAAAAAAGTTAATTTTTTTAGTATTTACAACGACTTTTTTTACTACCAACTTTTTCAATTGTCCTACCTTATTTTAATTACAGTTATGTTTGGTGTTTACGGTGTTTTATTTGCTTTAAGCATAGCCCTAACTGCAGTTTTATTATTGGAAACTATCAATTATATCGAACATTACGGACTCATAAGAAAAGTAAAAGGAAAACGATATGAGCGTGTAACACCTATGCATTCGTGGAATTCAAACCACGCAATAGGTCGCTTGGTTTTGTACGAATTAACACGCCATAGTGACCATCATCACAGATCATCTAAAAAATATCAGATATTGGAGAGTATAGACGAAAGCCCTCAACTTCCGTTTGGATATACCACCAGTATGCTAATCGCTTTAGTTCCTCCAGTTTGGTTTAAACTTATGAACAAGAGGATTCCTAAAGAATTTTATCCTTAAATAGGTCGAATATTCTTTTTGCCAAGTTGTTTGGGTTTGACCCTTTTATCAATATTTTGACTTACTAATTCACTTCAAAAAATATGGAAATAGGCGTAGATAGTTTTGCAGCAGTTGATATTACTGAGGGTGTTCCCAGTTCACAAGACAGAGTAAGAGCAGTAGCTGACTTAATTGAAAGGATAGAATATGCCGACGAAGTAGGGTTAGATATTTTTGGAATAGGAGAACATCATCGTGAAGAATTTCTTGACTCAGCCCCCCATATGATTCTGGCTGCTGCTGCTGCGAAAACGAAAAGAATCAAATTGGGAAGTGCTGTAGCAGTTTTAAGTGCAGCAGACCCCGTACGTGTTTTCCAAAACTACGCTACTTTGGATTTGATCAGTTCTGGAAGGGCTGAAATGGTTGTAGGCAGAGGATCCTTCTCTGAGTCATTTCCTTTATTTGGGTTTCAATTTGAAGACTATGACCAACTTTTTAAGGAAAAACTAGAATTGCTTTTGCAAATTAGAAAAGAAGAAATAATCAACTGGTCAGGAAGGTTTCGTGCTCCTCTTCAAAACCAAAGAATTACCCCAAGACCTTTTCAAAATAAAATACCTATCTGGCTAGGTGTAGGAGGAACACCGGCATCATTTACAAGAGCAGGAAGTCTTGGATTGCCCTTGATGGTCGCGATAATAGGCGGTGAAACTCATCGGTTTAGACCCTTAATAGATTTGTACCGTAAAGCGGGTGAGGAAGCTGGCTTTGCACCAGAGGAATTAAAAGTTGGAATTCATTCTTTAGGGTATGTGGCAGAAACTAAAGATCAAGCTATAGAAGAATATTATTCTGGCTATGCTTATAACTTTACAAGAATAGGAAAAGAAAGAGGTTGGCCACCAGTTACTTTTGAACGGTTTGCAGCTCAAAATCGCAAAACAGGGGCGTTGATGGTAGGTGATCCAGAAGAAGTTGCTGAAAAGATATTAAGACACAGCAAATCTTTAGGTGGAATAGACCGCCTAACATTCCAACTAGATAATGCCAATTTAACACATCAACAATTAAAAAACACCATGCGCCTAATCGCTGAAAGAGTTAAGCCAATTGTCAATTTTTGATTTAATCCACCTTACTCTTACTCTCTGACAAATATAATTTACCAAATAAACCCCACCTAACAGTATACAAATATTGATTCAGAAAACAGATATAAAATGTCAAGCTAGTAATCTAAATTCTTCTCTAACAAAATAAGTCTTTACAATAATTTCTGATGCAAACTAAAAATATACTAACTTAGAGGCAGTAATTTAAAAACATCTTTCCCCAGAAATTGCCCAATACACTTGTCTACTACTGTTCGGATGTAACTGAAAACAAAAAAATATGAAAACAAAGAATTTAGTAAGAAATGGACTATGTGCACTATTGTTACTGATAGGAAACATAGCATTAGCGCAAACGACGCTAAACGGAACAGTCGTAGATGCAGAAAATAACGAAGCAATTCCTGGAGCCAACATAATTGTTATTGGCTCAAATACGGGGACAGTTGCTGATTTTGATGGTAAATTTACATTAAATACCTCAGCAGAACTTCCTCTCACTATTGAAGTTAGCTATGTTGGATTTGGCTCTAAGAGTATAGAGGTTACATCAGCTGACCAGGTTATTGAAGTAGTTTTAGAATTTGGTCAAAATTTAAATGAAGTTGTTATTTCTGCTTCCAGAAGATCAGAAAAGATTTTAGATGCACCTGCATCGGTATCCATTATTACATCTCAAGATCTTGAAAACACAGCAAATGTTACTGACCCGGTTAGAAATCTAATTAATATACCAGGAATTCAATTTCAACAACAATCAGCAAACTCTGTTAATTTCGAGATGAGAGCAGGATCAGGTGTCTTTGGAACTAGTGTCTTTCCAATTTTGGATTATCGTTTTTTACAATCACCAGCATCGGGTTCCTTCTTTGCATTTCAATCAGGACTATCAAATCTTGATTTAGATAGAGTGGAAATTGTCAGAGGAGCAGCATCAGCATTGTATGGTCCTAGCGTAGAATCTGGGGTTGTACATTTTTTCTCTAAAAAAGCGATTGATAATCCTGGGACTTCATTAGAACTTATAGGAGGGAATTTAAGCACAAGACAGGTAGCGATTAGACATGCAACTGCTAATAAGAAAAAAACATTTGGATTTAAAATTAATGCTCAATATAAGAGCGGTAATGAATTTGAGTTAGATCCTGTTGAAGACGCAGCCCTTTTATCCCAAATTAATACAAGCACAGCTAATGGAATTTTTCAACCAACAGTAAGAAACAATAGAATAGATCCATCTGTAGCTTCAAACCAAGTTTTAACTAGAAATGAAATTGATCCAGATGGTGATGGTAATGCTTATATGTCAGAATATGAATCGTTCATGGCAAATGCTCATTTAGAATTTAGACCAAATGATAATACTAATGCTGTAATTTCAGGAGGTATAAACTCAGGGAATGGACTTATATTTCAAGGCCAAGGTCCCGGATATGCAGCAGGTAATGACTATTGGGGCCAAGCAAGAATTAGATCTGGTGGCTTTTTTGGACAGGTAACTTATAATGCTAATGATGGTGGTAGTGAAAATGCACCTTTTTACTTATACTTAACAGCTCAAAGGATTATTACAAAAAGATCTGCTTTAGATGCACAGTTACAATATAGTTTTGACGCTATAAATTTCCTTGATTCAAATTTTACCATTGGTGTTGATTATCGTGATATAGGAGCAGATTCTGAAAATACGCTTTTTGGACAATACGACGGTAGTAATGATTATAATAACTATGGAATTTATGGCCAAGGAACTTCTCGTTTCAGTGAAAAGCTTGATTTAACTTACGCATTACGTTATGATAAACTTAATTATATAGATAAAGGGAAAATCGCTCCTAGAATTGCATTGGTATTCAAACCAAACAGCAAAAATAGTTTTAGGCTAACATACAACCAAGCGATCTTTGGACCAACTTCCCTTGAAACTTTTCTTGACTTCCCTGTAAATATTCCAGCCCCAGGGGTAGTAGATGTTTGGGCCTCTGGACAAATATCAGCTCAGAATTTTGATGCGGATGCGCCCATTGAAATTGTTGGGGGAGGAGGAGCAACGCTTCCTGCAAATACAACTAATTGGCCATTGGCAGTTCCTTACGGAGCAGTAGCTGGACAAACTTTACCTCCATTATATGCTGGTGTTGCAGCAAGTCCATCATATGCTCCACTTTTACCCTTGATTCAAAACTTTTTTAGCACTTATGTTCCAGGCGGAGCTGCAGGTACAATTGAAGGTTATAATATTGCAAATGGAAGTCCAATGCCAACTGCGATTGGTTCACGTTCAGCTATTCTGGGTACAACAACTTCATGGGAGCTTGGATATAAAGGATTATTAGGGGATAAGTTTGCTGTTGGTTTAGATGTATATACCTTTGCCAGGTCTGGTTCAACCCAGTTTACGGCTATTGGGCCAACATTTAGGTTAAATGGAGGAGAAGCAATACCTGCTGCTCTAGGAGCTCAGGTAGCCTCTGATTTTGCAAATGACCCTATAATTAGTGCTGCAATAACTCAGGCGGTTACAGCTGGTGTTAACGCACAAGTACAAGCAGGAGTCGAAGCACAGTATACAGCTAACGGGATTCCTCAAGCTCTATGGGAAACTGGAGCTCCTGAAGGTGCTTTATTCCCAGGATCCCCAGCTATTGCTCCAGTTTCTGCAGCAGTTGCAGCTACAGCGGCACCTTTAATAGCACCGGCAATTGCTGCTGCTAACCAAGAAGTTGCAGGACTAGTAGGAGGAGCATTTATACAAGGAGGACAAGGATATCTCGCAGCAATTAATCCTGATGTAATTGGTACTATAGAATCTCAAAGAGTTCCTCAAGGGGATGGAATCACTCACATACCATATGGATATAGAATTTTTGACAATTCAACTCGTTCTCATGTTGGAGCCGATCTTTCCTTAGAATATTTTGCATCAGATAAGCTTACATTATGGGGAAATTCATCTTGGCTAAGCCAAAACGAGTGGAATCCAGGAGAGGCTAACGATGATGATCTCCCCTTTCAAGATTTCTTAAACGCACCTCGATTTAAATTCCGTTTAGGAATGGATTATATGGTAAGAGATGGGTTTCAATTTTCACTAGCATTCCAACATGATGATGAATTTAATTCCAATCAAGGATTTTATGCTGGGACTGTACAAGCAAAAAATTTATTTGATGCAAGTATTGGTTATAAATTATCCGATGGAATCAAACTTGATCTATCTTCTACAAATCTATTTAACCAAAAATACCGTGCATTTCCAAACATGCCTGTAATTGGAAGAAGAGTAAATTTAAGAGCTGTATTTGAACTTTAGAGATTATAACAACATGCGACATTACATTATTCTTGTCGCCTTGTTTGTTTAGGTTAGGATGTTAATTTTTTTCATTCGCTATAAATTTTATTAGAAATACAGTTGTCCTTATACCGTTCTGGTAACTTATCATAAAAGAAAAAACCCTCCACTCCGGAGGGTTTTTATAATTTTATTATTTGCATTACTTAATTTTTTAGATGTACCTCTAACTCGATTTCAATCATAAATTCAGGAAATGCTAACTCCTTAACTCCAAGCCAGGAACCCGTTGGAAAGTTTTTAGTATAAATTTTATTTCTGTAAGAAGCCACTTCTAAAAAACTACTCATATCGGTTGTGAAAATATTTTCAACTACTACATCCTCAAAGGAGGCATTGTAATGATTTAAAATCTTTTTTAAATCGGCATAACAGTTTTTCATTTGTTGTTCCATATCTCCTACTGCAGTTGGATTCGCAGATTCATCCATACTGACCGCACCTGAAATTTTAATTTGATTACAGATTTTTACAGCATGAGAGTACCCAAAACCTTTTTCTACTTCTGGTCTTAATAAAAAATATTCAGGTTCCTGGTTACACTCCGCACTTTTATTTTCAGATTTTGTTGGTTGCCCACAGGACACAAACGCAAGGACAAGTAGCAGTAATACTTTCTTCATTTTTAATTGATTTATTGGTTAATTATACCTCTAAGATAGAGAGAATAGGTTACATACCAAATCTCAACCCCATTTCCCAATAAAAAAACTGTTTTCTAAAACCCATGTCCCTTTGTTTGGGTAATAAGTGCTTGAGAAGTTTTAGTTTTTTCCCAATACGTATCCACACAAATACCCCATAAATCAGTATTCAAGAAAGTTCAAAACATTGCAAAAATAGTTTAGATCAAGGGATAATTAACCTTACAAAAATTCTTATAACTTTGAAAAAAATAAAATATATGAAAAACACCAAATCATTTTTTTTGAGTACTTCAACTGCTGTAATATTTTTTAGCTGTGCCACTTTTAAAGTGACCAACACTCCCATTAAAAACTTATCCACGATTGCTTTTAAAAAGGTAAAACTTGATGAAAAAGAAAAAAATACTTGGGGTCACTTAGATGTTTTAATAGACTCACTTCCTGGAATGAGTGTTGAAAAAACTTACAATGAGATTATAAAGGATAGGAAAGGTAAAAAGATAATAGTTGCTGTTATAGACTCTGGTATTGACATTGATCATGAAGATCTAAACGATGTGATTTGGGTAAACACAAAAGAAGTTCCAGGGAATTTTATCGATGATGATAAAAATGGTTATGTTGATGATGTTCATGGGTGGAATTTTCTAGGTGATGCTTATGATGAACAACTAGAATATGTTAGACTTATAAAAAGCGATGTTGATTTTATTGGAAAAGATGAGGCACAAGCTAAATATAATGAAGAATTAACAAAAGCAAAGCAAAATAAGATGCGTTATGAGGGTTTATTGAAACAAGTTGAAGGTGCACATAAAATATTAAAGACATATTTTTTAATGGATAATTATACTGAGGCTGATGTTAATAGTTTGATTTCTAAAGATACAATTGTAACTCAAGCTGCGAAATTTGCAAAACAAATATATGGTTACGGGTTAGAAAGTATGACAGATGCAACTAAAGAATTGCAGGGCGGAATTGATTATTTTTCAGATAGAATTAATATAAATCTTAACATTGATTTGAATGGAAGAACTACTGGCGATGATCCAGATAACTTTTCACAAATTTCATATGGTAACAGTAATGTAAAACACATTTCTAAAAACGAAACTCACGGCACACATGTTGCGGGAATTATCGCTGCAGAACGTAATAACGGATTAGGTGTTGACGGTATAGCAAGTAATGTACAAATCATGGCTATTAGGGCGGTTCCTAATGGAGATGAATATGATAAAGATGTAGCTCTTGCAATTCGTTATGCCGCGGATAATGGTGCTAAAGTAATTAATACTAGTTTTGGCAAAGCATATTCTCCTCATAGTGACAAAGTAAGAAATGCTATTGCTTATGCCTCATCTAAAGATGTTTTGATTGTAAATGCTGCAGGGAATGATGCCATTGATTTAGATAAGAATTTTAGTTATCCTAATGATAGTTTAGATAATGGTCCTGAGGTAGCAGATAATTTTATAACTGTTGGTGCTTTATCACCAAGTATTGGCGAAGACATGATAGCAAATTTCTCTAACTATGGTAAAATTAATGTAGATGTTTTTGCCCCAGGTGTTAAAATCTATTCTACAACACCTGAAAACAATTACGAATTTAAAGGAGGAACTTCAATGGCTGCTCCAGCTGTAGCAGGTGTGGCAGCATTAATTCGCTCTTACTTCCCAAAACTTTCAGCATCTCAAGTGAAATCTGTGATAATGGTTTCTGGATTACCAATAAACGGTGAAGTTATTATTGGTGGAAATTCAGATAAAAAATTATCTTTCGACTCTATTTCTAAGTCAGGTAAAATTGTAAATGCTTATAATGCTTTTATACTGGCCTCTCGATTAAATAGGTAAACCTTCTCTTGTGTTCAGAAAGGCAAAAGAAAACCCCCACTTGGGGGGGTATTTGCTTAAAATTACTATTAATTACTCTAAAATACTTGCATCAAAGATTAATGTTTTCTTTGCAAAATTTAGTATGCCTTTAGCAATTATAGTATTCCCGTCAGTTGCTTGATCAAGAGTTACTATTTCAAAAACTTGACCTTTTCTCCTCCATATTCCTTGTAGGGTGACATTTAAAAAGTTTTCTCCATTTTGAGCCCAAACATAACCAGTAAACTCACCCCTACCGTCCAAATTTAAATTGTTAGTCATTTCGTATGTTAAGTAAACTGTATTGTAATTACCCTCAACATAGTCACTGGCGTCACCTGAGGCATTTAAAGTAGCTCCATCCTTTTTTAAAGTTACTGCATCAATATTAAATTTGGCTTGAAAAACATCTTTTCCAAATTTCAAATCCTGAGAATAAGAAAAATTAATTAAGAGTATTAGAACAGCAAAAATTATTTTTTTCATTTTAATTGATTTATGATTAATAATATCCCTAAGATATAGAGAATAGGTGTAAAAGAAAAACCCTTCACTTGGAGGGTGATTTTATTTGTTCGTTATTAGGTAGCTAACATTATTCTCTAGAAACTACTTACTGATATTTTAACTATAATCAGAAAAATCTCCTTAGTTTAGTATTAATGCAAAAAATTATTCTTTTATCTGTTCTTGCAACTATCTATTCTTGTACTGTTGAACAAGATGATGTAAATAAAATATTCACAACAAGATTCAACTCTCTCTCTCAAATTAACATCGACTCACTAGAAGTTTTTAGGCATGATAAAGACAATAATTTAGATGTTCAAATTAATTATCAATCTAATACTTATAGAACCGATTATGACACTTTAAAATGGGAGTTTCCTGGAGGTACACCAAATAAAATTACCAATGTAAACGAAGTGTCTGTTAGTTATAATAAATACGGAACATATACCGCTAAAATGGTTCTTTTGAAATATGACACCCTAAATTATGGAAACATTAGTGTTCAAGTTGATACGATTACACTAAATAATAAATTGGCTATTAAATACAAAGAAAAAAACTGGTCAACCTATCAAACAAATGCTAATTGGCAAAATGTAGGCTCTTATCAAACTTACATTGATGTTAATGAAGTTTATGACAGCAGTGACCCTATAGCTTTAGTATCAAATTTTTCAGGATTTGAAAATAAGAAAGTAAGAATAAATTTTAAGTTCAAAGTGGCTCTAAATAATCCTATTTCAAACTCATATACTGTTAATAGAAAAAACATTCAATTTAAAGTCGATGGATTTACAAAGTACTTACTAACAGGGGTAGAAAATGATAAATATTATTCTGCTTACATAAGTATCCCAGATAAAAATGAATTTGAATTAAAATTCGAGGTGTATCCACCATTACTGTCCTCTGATTGGCTTATTTCATATAATGGTAATGCAATTCCGATGTATAGCTTTAGCGATCATAATCAAAATAATTTTTTATTGGGATATAGTGATTTATCCACTTCATCTTCTGCAACAATTGAATTAAATAATCTCTCGTTTGGATCAAGTGATATGACATATTTATCATTAAGTGATACTACAAAGATTTTATTGCCTCAGGGCGAAAGTAAAATTTTGGTAAAAATGCAAGATGAACTGCCTAGATCATTTGAAATTTTTAAAGAAGGTTCTATACAAACTGGTACATCTTTGTCAAATGATGAATATTTTTATAAACTTTTCATCAAAGATTTAATTATTGAAGTCCTTGAATAAAATTCATCATTTTTAGCCATTTTTGATCAATTTTGACTCTTTTTTGATGTTTTTTAATCATTTTTGAGATGTTTTAGACCTTTTTGGACCATTTTTAATTAATAAATTGATGTGCTTTCATTTTAAACAATCAAAAACTGAAAATTCATATAGTTCTCACAGGTTAGAAGGTAAGCTTTTAACAGGTATCTATAATGGATTTACTTATCCCAAAGTAAGTTGTATTACTGAAAATGATCCTCATAATGTTTCGAATTTGAGTTGGGGGCTTATACCTGAGTGGTCAAAAACTGAAGACATAAAAAAATATACATTAAATGCCAGGATTGAAACAATCAATGAAAAACCATCTTTCAAAAATGCTAAGCGATGTATAATCTTTGCTGATGGGTTTTATGAATGGAAATGGCTTGATCCAAAAGGAATGAAAAAGCAAAAATATTTAATTAAATATCCTGATTCAGAATCATTTGGGTTTGCTGGATTATACGATCAGTGGGTCAATAAAGAAACTGGAGAGATTTTAGAAAGTTGTAGTATTGTAACAACTGCTGCAGAAGGTATTATGAAAGAAGTACACAATTCAAAACTAAGAATGCCTGTGACATTAAATATTGATTCAATTAGTAATTGGTTAAATAGTCAAGCAGTTGAATTTTTTAGTGGATTTGAAGCAACACCCATTGAATAATCCCTTCGCGTATCCACACAAACCCCAAACAAACCACCCCATTTTGCCTTAATATAATCTTAGGTAAGGGCAATAATAGCAACGGATTAGAGAGGATTTGGATTGTCCTCATTGGTGTAAAAAAAACCCTCCACTTGGGAGGGTAATTCATATTTAATAGAACTTATTAATGTTTTCTAAATTCGCCATCACTATTTACAGACATTACCACTCTCCAAATCACTTGTTTATAAAATTGACCTTCCATTAATTCATTTATTTCTGAAAGATCAGGAATTGAAGGAGTTTTTGTCCAACCCCCATCAAGAACATCACCGTAACTCATATAAGTATCAATAGTTAGATAATTCCAATTGTAACCACCTCCATTTGGTGAAACAACATTTGATGCAGACCATAACTTTTGGTTAGTATCATTTCGATCCATCATCTTTTTAATATACTTGCCCCATACTTTTCCTTGAAGCTCATTCATTTTAGCAACGTTTGACACTTTAGCAAAGTTTGTCTTTACAAAATTATGATGTGACCAATTTGAATCAAACTCAGTATGGATACGGTTTAAAATTACTTGCCCAACCCTTCTTGAAGGGATATTAAGACCCCTATTAATAAAAACTGATGCACCATCACCCATTTTATTCATTACATTATTTGAACCTTCACTAAAAGAAGACCCAAGTTTATCAATATTTGCTTTACTTCCAGCTCCTATATAAAATAAAACATTGGGCTCATCTGAACTACCTCCCATTCGCTGTAGCATCGCCCATCCTGTCATATTTCCCTTTTTAATTTGATCCTGGGCTACTTTGCTCCAAAAATATTCTTCGTTTTCAATCATTGTTGACAACTCTTCATCAGGGACTGATCTAAAGTCATACATGTAATAGTTTTGAGAAAACATTACACTTGTAATTAGAATAAGAATTAACGTAATTGTTTTTTTATTCATAGTAATTGATTTATGATTAATAATACATCTAATTTAGGAAGAATATGTAAATAAGAACAGCTCTGTGGCATTAATCGAACAATTATATACATTATCTTAATCCATTGATGTCATACCTTGACATAAAATCCCAGATTAATTCAGATGTATTAAGCCCTCGAAAAGTTGAACTAAACCAAACATGGTTTCCTCCAACATATTTATAATGTTCAACAGAAACTGAATTATTCCCTTCATTATAAACATAACGTTCAATAGTGATACCTTCACTGTCGTCAATACTTACAGTAGGGGTTGAAGTTGT
>JAYPMN010000020.1:0-13172 GCA_038129925.1 Flavobacteriaceae bacterium | reverse complement strand
CAGTCATTGAAAAGTTACTGATAATTTCAAACTCAAAGTTTTTGTAGTCTTTGGCCCCTTTATTCTGAATAACAATATCCTCACAGGTATCGTACAGCATGTTGAGGACGTCTAATTTCAATCTAGAGCCTTCTAGTGCATGCTTTCTTCTTTTGTAAATGACTTCTCTTTGGGCACTCATGACGTCGTCGTATTCCAAGAGACGCTTTCTTATTCCAAAATTATTTTCCTCAACCTTCTTTTGGGCGCGCTCAATAGATTTGGTCATCATGGAATGTTGGATGACCTCTCCGTCTTCTAATCCCATACGGTCCATAACTTTGGCTACTCTTTCAGAACCAAATAATCGCATGAGGTTATCCTCTAAAGAAACGTAAAATTGAGAACTTCCAGGATCTCCTTGACGTCCTGACCGACCTCTCAACTGGCGATCAACTCGTCTAGAGTCGTGTCGCTCTGTTCCGATTATTGCCAGCCCTCCAGCCTCTTTGACCTCCTGAGAGAGTTTGATATCTGTCCCTCTTCCAGCCATATTGGTCGCTATAGTTACTACTCCTGGGTTCCCTGCCTCAGCCACTATATCCGCCTCTTTTTTATGCATCTTGGCATTGAGTACATTGTGCTTGATTTTACGAATATTGAGCATTTTACTCAGTAATTCTGAGATTTCTACTGAAGTGGTTCCGATGAGTATGGGTCTTCCTGCCTGAGAAAGCTCGGTTACTTTCTCAATCACCGCATTGTATTTCTCTCTTTTTGTTTTGTAGATAAGATCGTTTTCATCTTTTCTAGCAATAGGTCGATTAGTAGGGATTTCAATTACATCCAACTCATAAATCTCCCAAAATTCTCCAGCTTCTGTTATGGCCGTACCCGTCATGCCAGACAACTTTTGGTACATTCTAAAGTAGTTTTGAAGGGTTATGGTAGCATAGGTTTGTGTAGCTGCTTCAATTTTAACATTTTCCTTGGCCTCTATAGCTTGATGCAATCCGTCGGAGTAGCGGCGACCTTCCATAATACGGCCAGTTTGCTCGTCAACAATTTTAACTTTATTGTCCATCAAGACATATTCTACGTCTTTTTCAAACAGGGTGTAAGCTTTCAGCAGTTGATTCATACTGTGAATACGCTCACTTTTGACATCAAATTCTTTGAACAAGGATTCTTTTTCTTGAGCTTCTTTTTTAGAATCTAACTCTTTGGCCTCAATTTTTGCTATTTCACCACCTATTTCAGGGAGTACAAAAAAGTTTTTGTCTTTATTTCCTTCAGAAAGCATTTCAATACCCTTTTCCGATAGGTCAATTTGGTTATTTTTTTCATCGATGACAAAGTAGAGTTCTTTGTCGATCTTATGCATTTCTCTATTGTTGTCCTGCATATAGAAGTTTTCAGTCTTCTGTAATAATTGCTTGACTCCTTCTTCACTTAAAAATTTGATCAGTGCTTTGTTTTTTGGAAGTCCTCGAAAAACCCTTAGCAGAAGAATTCCCCCTTCTTCAGTATTTCCAGCTTTGATTTTTGTTTTAGCTTCTGCCAAGACACTGGTAAGCATAGTCCGCTGTTGGGATACAAGATTAGCGACTTTAGACTTTAATGCATCAAATTCATGACGATCGCCTTCGGGGGTTGGACCCGATATGATTAGCGGTGTTCGTGCATCATCGATCAATACAGAATCAACCTCATCAACTATGGCGTAGTTGTGTTTTCTTTGAACTAAATCTGAGGAGGTATGAGCCATATTATCTCTCAAATAGTCAAATCCGAATTCATTGTTCGTTCCGTAGGTTATATCGGCCTGATAGGCTTTTCTTCTTTCGGGGCTATTGGGTTGATGGTAATCAATACAATCAACACTTAAACCATGAAATTCAAATAGAGGAGCCATCCATGCACTATCTCTTTTGGCCAAATAATCATTTACGGTTACAAGATGTACTCCTTTTCCCGTTAAGGCATTGAGGTATACTGGTAAGGTGGCTACAAGCGTTTTACCTTCCCCAGTTTGCATCTCGGCAATTTTACCTTGATGAAGTACAATACCTCCAATGAGTTGGACATCATAATGCACCATATCCCAAGTAATCGGTTTTCCTGCAGCATCCCATGAATTAGACCATATGGCCTTGTCTCCTTTGAGTTGGACGTATGTTTTTACGTTGGTAAGCTCTCGATCGTTTTCTGAGGCTGTTACCTCTAGAGTTTGATTTTCTTTAAATCGTTTCGCTGTTTCTTTGACTACCGCAAAAGCTTCGGGAAGTATTTGATTGAGAATATCCTCTGAAGCTTGCTGTGCGGCTTCATTTTGGTCATCTACCTGCTGATAGATGTTTTCTTTCTCTTCTAGGTCCTGTATATTTTTTACTTCTTGAAGTAGGCCACTGATTTTGTTGTCAAAGGAAGCTCTAGCCTGGGCTATTTGTCCTTTGAATACAACTGTTTTTTGTCTTAATTCGTCATTTGAGAGGACCTCCAATTGCTTTTCATAGGTTTTGATTTCAGCAACCAGTGGAGTGATTTTATTCAGATCTTTTTTGGTCTTGTCGCCAACGAAAGTTTTTAAGATGTTATTTAAAATACTCATACATTTTGTTAGGGGTGTCTTAACGTTTATTACCCTCAAAAGTAATTAAAAAAAAAGCCTCATTAAAGAGACTTTTAAAGCTTTATTAAAGCTCATTAATATTCATCTTCATTCCATAGGTAATCTTCCTCAGTGGGAAAATCAGGCCAAATTTCTTCTATCGATTCATAAATATCCTCCTCGTCTTCCATGGCTTGTAAATTTTCAACAACTTCAAGCGGGGCGCCAGTACGGATTGAAAAGTCAATTAGCTCATCTTTTGTGGCTGGCCAAGGGGCGTCACTGAGATAAGAAGCGAGTTCAAGAGTCCAATACATAATACTGTTATTTTATTTTTGCAAAAATAAATTTTTATAGAGAGTATGCAACTTTTTTAAAGATTTAGTTTCCATTCCATTTTACCTCTTCTATCTCCATATCAAATGCAAACATTCTAGAGAGGGTGAAAAAATAGTCGGATAACCTATTGATATAGGCCACGAGGGTTGCAGAAACTGGTGCTTGATGGTCTAATTCCGTCACATAGCGTTCTGCTCTTCTGCATACTGAACGGGCTAAATGAGTGTAGGAAACCAAGACGTGGCCCCCTGGGATTATAAAATTTCTCAATGGGGGTAATTTTTCTGTCAATTGATCGATTTCGTATTCAATGAATTGTACTTCTTCTGGTTGGAGTGGAGTCAAATGTTTTGGAAAATCTTCTTGTGATTCAGCTGCTAACTGGGATGCAACTGTCATAAGTTGCTTTTGAATTCTGACAAGAGGGACAATGGCGTAATCAAAACTTGTCGTATCTCGAATTAACCCCAACCAAGCGATGAGTTCGTCTATTGTTCCGTATGCTTTAATTCGGATGTCGTGTTTGGGGACTCTTTTTCCAGAAACTAAACTGGTTATACCGTTGTCACCGGTCTTGGTATATACTTTAAACTCTTTCATAATCTCGCATCATCGTTCTGTGTAGGTGTTAGTGAGGTCTAACAAAGATATTAAATTATAATCATCTCCCTAGAGTATCAGGGTGTTAATTTACTCTTTTATTAAGCCTCCCACTTAATGCGAGAAGAAAATAGATTCCGCTAATAAATATTGCCCATCGACCAATAATATCACCGTAACGTACATAAAAGGTCAGGTTTGACCTAGAAGCAACTTTTCCTTGTAAGACAGTTTTAGTATTGTATGGGGTTTGTTTTAGGATTTCGCCTCTAGCATCTATGATGGCAGAAATACCTGTATTTGCAGAGCGTGCAATATCACGCCTTGTCTCAATTGCTCTGAGACGGGTATAGCTCAATAGTTGCCTATGTCCTTGCGTATTACCCCACCATGCATCATTGGAAATAACGGCAAGAAAATTTGCTCCTTCTTTAACATATCCTGTCATAAATTCACCAAAGATAGACTCCCAGCAAATAATGGGTCCTGTTTTGATATTGAGTTTCGGATGATCAAATACCGATCTATTTTTTTGAGTTACTCTACTGGCAACAGTACCACCAAGATCAATTAAAATTTCACCGAGTATTGGCTTTAGTATGGACTTAAAAGGCATGTTTTCTATTCCAACTACAAGTTTTGATTTGTGATAAATTTGAGCTTTTTCTCTTGACTGAACCCCTAAAGCACTGTTGTAATAATCGATCCATAATCCGTCTCTTACTTTATTTGCAGTGAGTGATGGAGCATCGGTTTGTCTGTAAAGATCATAAAATTGCATTCCAGTAATCCATTGTAAATTTGGATATTGAATCATTTCTCTCAACATTTTCTGGTAGAGGATTGATTGTTCAAATCCATTGAGTTCTTCTCCATAACCTTCGGCAAAATAGGTTTCTGGACTTAAAACATAATCAGTATCTGGATCAAGATGAGGTTTTAGTTGTGTTTTAAATTCTGATAAAAATTGAGCATTAGTTAAATTGTATTTGGAGTTGTAGGGGTCAATATTAGGTTGTTGCATTACTACCTTGATAGTAGGTTCTATACTTTCTACTCTTTGATATAAAATTAGAGAGTAAGCGATCGGTAATCCAATGGCGATTAGAGGGACTGCAATTTTTTTCAGTAATTGAGGAATACCCTCATTAAAATGGTAATCTTTAAATCTTGAAAAGAGCCAAATATTGATTCCCAATACCCATAATGTTCCTCCAAATGTACCTGTGTATTCATACCATTGTATCCAGTAAATTTTTTCAGAAAAAACATTTCCAAGATTAAGCCATGTCCAGGAAAAATCCCAGGTTAAATGTAGTTTTTCAAAGGCAAGCCAAAGCGATAGAAGAAATAAATGTGCAGCACGAAGTGGAAGTCTACCCTTAGCCCAATAAAAAAGCAAAAATAAAATAGCGTAAAACAGACTGTTGCACAGATTCGCAAAAGCCATTCCAAAAAAAGTAGAATTGATAAGCCACCAAGTAGTGATAAGGTTCCAGATTAAAAAACTCAAATAAGAATAGGCAAAAACCCGCAAGCCTTTATACTTATTCGCATCATTTCGAATTGAATCTTCGAGAAATAAAAGAGGAATTAGCGCAATGAAAATCAGCAGTGTAAAACCATTGGTAGGCCATGCTAATCCCAGAAAAATTCCAGAAGCTAAGGCAAGGGATAGATGAAGTTTCGTCATAGACATTTATGCGAATTTATATTTTTTTGATGCCATTGCAATCACTATATTGTCAAAAATATTTTTTTCCTAGTGAACCTTATCAAACGGAATATTCCCAACTTTTTTACCGCTTTGAACTTTTTATGTGGCTGTTTTGCAGTCTATTTAGCGTTTAAAAATCTTTTCGAAGCTGCATTTTTGATGGTTTTTTTAGGCTCTTTCTTTGATTTATTTGATGGTTTCTTTGCTCGACTTTTAAAGGTAGAAAGTCAATTTGGTTTACAATTTGATTCTATGGCTGATTTGATTACCAGCGGATTGGCTCCAGGGATGGTCATGTACAAGTTGTTTTTAGAAACCGGAGCTAGGGAAATAGATATCAACTTTATGCTCCTTCGCAGTGATTTTACCTTTTCTTTTGCCCCTTATGCTCTAATTGGATTTCTTATCCCTCTGGGCGCAGGTATTCGTTTGGCAAATTTCAATATCGACATCGTACAGCGTTTTGAGTTTAGAGGCTTACCTGCACCCGCAAATGCGTTGTTCATAGTCTCTTTGCCCTTACTGTTGGAACATCCACTTCTTTCTGGAGTAAATCCTTTTTTGGCTTCATATCAAACTTTAATTGTGATCTGTTTATTATCAGCCCTTTTAATGAATATTCGTTTGCCTCTTTTTTCATTTAAAATCAAATCACTCAATATTCAGGAATACGGTTATCAGTTTGTGTTGCTGTTGTTTGTATTGCCCAGCTTTTACTTTTTCCAATGGGTAGCTGTCCCACTGTTAATCCTTATTTACTTGATCTTAAATGTAATTCGTAATAGTTTTAGTTGAGGGGTTATTCCTGGTCAGTACTAAAAAGACAATTTCTTTTTCCGAAGTTCAAAATTTTGTCCGAGATAGACTTTTCTAACCATTTCGTCTTCGGCGAGTTCTTCTGGAGTACCCGCTTTTAAAATACTTCCTTCAAACATTAGGTAAGTTTTATCAGTAATAGCAAGTGTTTCTTGTACGTTGTGGTCAGTGATTAAAATCCCGATATTTTTCTTTTTAAGATGCGCAACGATTCTTTGGATATCCTCTACGGCTACTGGATCTACTCCTGCAAAGGGTTCGTCAAGTAAGACAAACTTTGGGTCAGTGGCTAAAGCTCGTGCAATCTCAGTTCGTCTTCGCTCTCCTCCTGAAAGTAAGTCTCCGCGATTTTTTCGAATGTGATTCAGTCCAAATTCTTCCAACAATGACTCCATTTTTTCCTTTTGAGCCGTCTTGCTCAACTCGGTCATTTGAAGTACACTTAATATATTTTCTTCCACACTTAACTTTCTAAAAACAGAAGCCTCTTGAGCTAAATAACCGATGCCTTGTTGAGCTCTTCGGTACATAGGAAATTTTGTAATTTCTTGATCATCGAGAAAAATATTACCGTTGTTGGGCTTGATAAGCCCTACGATCATATAAAAAGAGGTTGTTTTTCCTGCACCATTAGGACCTAATAACCCAACGATTTCTCCTTGAGAAACCTCTAAAGAAATTCCTTTTACTACTTTACGTCCTTTGTAGGCTTTTTCTATATTTAACACTTTTAACTTCATCACATTTATTTGGTATTCAGTTCAATTTGTTGCCAGTACTCATGGGCTTTCTTCAGGTGAAGGATTACGATACTACTTTCTATAACAGTTGCAATTTCTAAAGCTTTCATTTCAGCTTTTTTAGTTAGTTTCTCCTCATTACATCGTTCAAAATGGTATTTGATGCAATTGTAACATAGAAGTACGGTTGAAGCTACAAGGCCTAAAAGTTCTTTGATAGCTAAATCGAGCCCTCCTCTTTGAAAGGTACTTTTATATGGATTAAAAATACGTTTTAAGGTAGTGGAAGCTTCAGAGAGCAATTGTTCATTCATACAGCTTCTGTAATAGTTGAATTCTTGTTCAGGATTAAACATCTTGGAGTGCTTTATTTTGCTGACGGGTTACAACTTTTGCAATGAAAATGCTAACTTCATAAAGTATGAGTATTGGAATACTTACTATTATCTGGCTAGCAATATCAGGAGGAGTAATGATTGCTGACAAACTCAACACAAGCACAAGGGAAATTTTTCTGTTTTTCCTCAAAAACTCGGGCGTTACTATTCCAATTCGGGTTAAAAAGTAAATTATGATGGGCAATTCAAATATGATTCCTGAAGCAAGCACTGACGCCCTTAATAGCCCGATATAGCTACTTAAATCAAAATCGTTAAAAATTTCACTACTTACCGAGTAATTTCCTAAAAAGTTGATGGAAAGAGGAGTAACGATATAGTACCCAAAAAGTACTCCAATAAAAAACAATAAGGAAGCGATAAATATAAATCCACGAGCATTTTTTCGCTCTTTTTCGTAGAGCCCTGGACTGATAAATTTCCAAAACTCGAAAATAATGTAAGGAAAAGAAAAAATGAATCCCGCTAAAACTGAAGTCCACAAGTGAGCTGAAAATTGACCTGCCATGGTTCTACTTTGTATTCTAAAGGGTAATTCTTCTATACAAAAACTACTGCCTTGCCCTAAGCTTTCTGATAATGAACAAAACCAACGATAGGTAACAAAGTCTTTATTTTTAGGACCAAAAAGCAATACATCAAAAATAAAATCTTTAAAAATAAAGGCTGCAGTGGCAACAATTACTATGGCCAAAACAGAACGAATTAAATGCCAACGTAATTCCTCCAAATGATCTAAAAAAGACATTTCATCTTTGGACGAATCTTTATTCATATTCAAGCTTTTATTCCTTAAACTAGAAAGAGCAAAAATATCAAAAACAAACGGGAAGTATGTTTTTTTTGATTCAAACTTTTATAACCATAAAACACTTTATTGAAATTATATTTTTTTGACTAGCTTTTAAAATTGTAGTATATTAGAATGAAAAAGAAATCTAACTCACTCAAGTTTTAATGAATGTAGATGAAATAAAAAAAAAGCTGAAGGAATATTTCGGATTTTCATCGTTTAAGGGTTTACAAGAATCGGTAGTTAAAAATGTATTGGAACAAAACGATAGTTTTGTAATCATGCCTACCGGAGGCGGAAAATCACTTTGTTACCAGCTTCCAGCATTAATTAAAGAGGGTACATCCATTGTTGTTTCACCTTTGATTGCCTTAATGAAAGACCAAGTGGATACCATAAGAGGGATTTCTTCAGAAGATGGCGTTGCCCACGTACTAAACTCATCTCTTAATAAAACGGCTGTTGCTCAGGTTAAAACTGATATACGTGAAGGCACAACTAAACTCTTGTATGTAGCGCCTGAATCCCTCTCAAAACAAGAAAATATTGATTTTTTCAAATCGATAAAAATTTCTTTTCTAGCAATAGACGAAGCCCATTGTATCTCAGAATGGGGCCACGATTTTAGACCTGAATACCGGAATCTACGTAATATATTGGAACAGTTCAATCAGCGGGTTCCTATAATAGCTTTAACCGCAACAGCAACTCCGAAAGTACAGGAGGATATCATGAAAAACCTTCGTATTACTGACGCTAAAGTTTTTAAGGCTTCATTCAATCGTCCGAATTTATATTACGAAGTTCGACCGAAAACAGCTCAGGTAGATTCAGATATCATACGTTTTATAAAACAAAATCCTGACAAATCAGGGATCATTTACTGTCTCTCAAGAAAACGAGTAGAAGAATTAGCGCAAACACTTCAAGTAAACGGAATAAATGCCCTGCCGTACCATGCAGGTTTAGATGCTAAATCTCGGGTAAGTCATCAGGATCGTTTTTTGAAAGACGAATGCGATGTTATCGTAGCCACTATTGCCTTTGGTATGGGTATTGACAAACCGGATGTTCGCTTTGTCATTCATCACGATATTCCGAAAAGTATAGAAAGTTATTATCAGGAGACTGGCCGAGCAGGGCGAGACGGTGGTGAGGGTCATTGTCTAGCATTTTATGCTTATAAGGATATTGAAAAGCTCGAAAAATTTATGTCGGGTAAACCCTTAGCAGAGCAGGAAATTGGCATGGCTTTACTATCAGATATGGTCGCTTACGCTGAAACCTCTATGTCTAGGCGTAAGTTTATTCTGCATTATTTTGGTGAAGCTTTTGATAATGAAACTGGAGAAGGAGGGGATATGGACGACAATATGCGCCATCCCAAAAAGCAAGTTGAGGCTCAAAATGAACTTGGAATTCTACTCCGAACCGTACGTGAAACTAGAGAAAAGTTTAAAGCTAAAGAAATAGTTAAAACATTACTCGGAGAAACAAATGCCCTTATAAGTTCTCATAGAATTAATGATCTGTCCATCTTTGGTAGCGGAAAGCAATACGATAATTTTTACTGGATGGCGCTTATCCGACAAAGTTTAGTGGCCGGCTTTTTAGCTAAAGATATCGAAACTTATGGGGTGATTCGTTTGACCGATACAGGGAAGCAATTTTTAGAGTTACCCACTAACTTTAAAATGACGGAAGATCACAAATACGATTCCTTGGATACTCAACCTATCGTTAGAGCACACTCAAAAGGGGTTGACAACGCTTTAATGAAGCTTCTAATAAGTCTTAGAAGAGAGGTTGCAGCTGATGGAGAAGTTCCGCCTTATGCCGTTTTTCAAGAATACTCTCTGGAGGATATGTGTCTAAAATATCCCATCACACAGGAAGAGTTGGTCAATATTAATGGAGTTGGAGAGGGGAAAGCAAAGCGGTATGGGAAGAAATTTCTTGTACTAATACAAAATTATATTGAAGAAAATCAAATTCTAAGACCTGATGACCTGGTTGTAAAAAGTACAGGAATCAACTCATCACTAAAACTTTTTTTAATTCAAAGTATCGATAGAAAACTTCCCTTTGAAGATATTGCCGCTGCAAAGGGTATGGAAATGGATTATTTAATTTCCCAAATGGAAACCATAGTCTTTGCAGGCACAAAACTCAATATTGATTACTATTTAGAAGATCTGTTTGATGAAGATCAAATGGAAGAACTTTACGATTACTTTATCGAATCAGAGTCAGATTCCATAGAGCAAGCACTTGACGAATTTGAGGGAGATTATGAGGAAGAAGAGCTTCGGCTTTATAGAATGAAGTTCATGAGTGAAATTGCCAATTAAACTTTTTGGTCTGAGAGGGATTCTTATCTTTGCCACTTAATTCAATTTTATGGAAGGCATTTATGCAAATTTTGAGACATCTAAAGGTACTATAGTTCTTCAGCTTACTTATAAAGAAACTCCTGGCACAGTTGGAAATTTTGTGAGTTTGGCAGAGGGGAATCAGAAAAATGAGCACAAAAATGAGGGAGAACCTTATTACGATGGTTTGACTTTTCACCGCGTTATTCCCGACTTTATGATTCAAGGAGGCTGTCCTCAGGGAACTGGAGTAGGAGGTCCTGGTTATCAGTTTGATGACGAATTTCACCCTGACCTTAAGCATAATAAAGCTGGAACACTTTCCATGGCAAATGCAGGCCCTGCCACTAACGGTAGCCAGTTTTTTATAACTCATGGACCTACAGATTGGCTCGACGGCAAACATACCGTTTTTGGTTATGTAGTTGAAGGCCAAGAGGTGGTAAATCAGGTGGCTCAAGGAGACATTATTGTGTCTCTAACTATAGAACGACATGGTAAAGAAGCAGAACAATGGGATGCCAATGCTGCATTCAACACCTTTAGTTCATCCGGTGAAGAAAGAAAAAAAGTAGCAGCTAGAGCCACCAAAAAAGCCCTTGCTGTGCTTACTGAAGGGATGAAAGAAACTCCTAGTGGCCTTTATTATAAAATCACCAAAGAGGGAACAGGTGCAACTCCTGAAAAAGGAACTCAGGTCGCTGTTCACTACAAGGGGACTTTAGTTGATGGAACAGTTTTCGATTCTTCTTACCAAAGAGACGAACCTATTAAATTTTCAGTTGGTATGGGTCAGGTTATTCCGGGCTGGGATGAAGGTATTCTTCTTTTGACCAAAGGCGCTAGTGCTCGACTTGTTATTCCAGGTCACCTAGCATATGGTGCTCAAGGAGCAGGTGGAGTTATTCCTCCTGATGCCACATTGATTTTTGATGTAGAATTGATCGATTTTTAAGATCGTTCTTCAGGACTATTACCCTCAAACCATTTTATATTACAACCCATACTTGGGTATTGCAATGCCTTTAAGACCTCTCCCTTCAGCATGGATGTACAAGCTTGACGTAGATCGTTACCCGTAATGGGTTGCTGATTTCCAGGTCTTGAGTCATCGTATCTACCTCTGTAATAAAGGCTTAATTCTGAGTCAAATAAATAAAAATCAGGAGTACAAGCGGCTTTATACGCATGTGCTACCTTCTGACTATCATCAAAGAGGTAGGGAAATGAGAACTCTTTTTCTAGGGCGAGTTTTTTCATGTTTTCTGGCCCGTCTTGTGGATGACTGATAATACTGTTACTCGAAATGGCAATTGTATTAACCCCAACTTTGGAAAAATCATTAGCGGTATTTACGATGGCGTCCATTAAATAAACGACATAAGGACAATGGTTACACATAAAAATAATTAAGGTTCCTGATGACCCTTGGAGTTGCTCTAAAGACTCTTTTTGACTGGAGACTACATTTGTCAGAAAAAAAGAAGGTGCTTCTGTGCTTAAAGGAAGCATATAAGATTCTGTAAGTGCCATAAAGGTTCAATTTAAATACTGAATTAAAAATAGTATTTTTGAGGCAATCAAAATAGCTTTATGATTGATTATACCACTTTTGAAGGATTGGATATCAGAGTCGGAACGGTACTGGAGGCAAAGAATTTTCCCGAAGCCATAAAGCCAGCTTACCAATTGCAAATTGATTTTGGCCCACTTGGAAAATTAAACTCCTCCGCCCAGATCACTAAGCGCTATACTATAGAAGATTTAGTAGGAAGACAGATCATAGCCGTGGTAAATCTTGGCAATAAAAAGATTGCACATTTTGAGAGCCAATGCCTCGTCCTGGGAGCCAAGGACCAAGAAGATGTGATCTTATTAGCTCCTGAAAATGATTTACCCAACGGGCAACAAATTTTATAAACTACATCTTATCTGATAAATACAATGCATTGGTAAGTATGCGATTGGTTCCATACCAGAAAGCTCTAAAATTAGTATTGTCAGTCATTACAATGACGCGGCCCCTCCCCACACGTTGAACTTGAAAAGGAACTGTATTTTTAATCAACTCTAAATTCTCCTCTGAAATATATCCGCTTAACAAGGGGTTATTCGTATACTTTATTGGGTTGTTATAGCTTTGTTTGTCTGGTTTGATATAAAGATTAGTATTTCGAAATACAGCTAAGTTTTCATTTTGAAAGCCAAAATTAATCGGATGACTTCTATCAATTTTTGTATTGAATATTGCACCACTTGTAAGCTGAGCGCCTCTAAACAATTCTTTATTTTCAAAACTCACGTCTTCGGCAACCAATTCTTGTTTCAGGAATTCGAGTTCAATAAAATCGTTTTTCTCCAGCCATCTGCTCGTATTTCGATACCCAATAATGGTACCTCCCTCACGGGCAAATTCTTTCAGTTTATTTATATGTGGATTAAGTCCTGAGCCAGAAAAACTAGGAATAATAAAATGGGTATATCGACTTAAGTCTACACGACTGAGATTGCGAGTGTCAATTTTAGAAATGGAAATATGGTATCTAGTATCCAACAGATGCCATATTTCTCCAGCGTCATAGCTTCGAACTCCATCGCCTACTAAAAGCGCAATTTCCGGTTTTTTTACTGAGGTAAAGTCTCTTGATCCGAGATCTATTCCATCTGTATGACCTGTTTTTGAACTATGAATGGTAATATGGCTTGCTTGTGCTCCTTCTTGCAAGATATCGAATAATGCGTCCTCTGAAATCTCTTGATTTTTTACTGGAATCATATAAGTTCCATAGTCATATCGCTTACCGTTT
>JAYPMN010000019.1:0-13364 GCA_038129925.1 Flavobacteriaceae bacterium | reverse complement strand
GTACTGATGACATCCTTTATACCAATAATGGAATGGATGTTTTTGAAGCCATCGAATCTGCTTTTGCAGAGGCGGGGGTAGATCAAACGGTTTTTATCGTTCGTTCGAATAAGCGTGCGAATAGTTATAATGAGAATATTAGGAGGAGAATTTTAGGTCTAGAGGATGAATTGTCAGTTGGAGATCAATTGATGGTTGTAAAGAATAATTATTTTTGGTTGGCTCCAGAATCTGCTCCTGGATTTATTGCCAATGGAGATGTAATTAAAATTTTATCCATACACTCGCGTAAAGCACTTTATGGATTTTCTTTTGCTGAAGTTAGTGTCAAATTGGTTGATTACCCAGACGAAAAGACGTTTGATACCGTATTGATGCTAGATACGCTGAAAGCTGAAACAGCCTCGCTTTCCTATGAAGATGGCAATCGTCTTTATCAAGCTGTTTTAGAAGATTACGCATCAGAACGTTCCAAATTTAAACAGTTCATAAAAGTTAAAAACAATCGTTTTTTTAATGCTTTACAGGTTAAATATTCCTATGCAGTGACTTGTCACAAATCACAGGGAGGACAGTGGGAACATGTTTTTATTGAAAAGCCTTATCTTGCCGATGGACCTAATAAAGATTATTTGCGTTGGTTGTATACAGCCATGACTCGTGCAACAAAACGTTTGTATTTATTGGGTTTTCCTAATGAGGACTTTATTAATATTGATTGATTATGGGGAATTTAATTTCTCGTTTTATATTTTATAAACTCTTAAACTGGAAGTTAATAGGACGCTTCCCTACTTTGCCTAAATACATAGTAGCAGTAGTTCCTCACACCAGTTGGATGGATTTTTTTGTGGGTCTTATGGTTCGCAGTATTTCTAAAGAGCAAATTAATTTCTTAGGGAAAAAGGAATTGTTTTCACCTCTTACGTCTTGGTTTTTTAAAAGTTTGGGAGGAGCACCTGTAGATCGTTCAGGAAATCGGGGGTCAGTAGAGGCAATTTCAGCAGTGTTTAATGCCCATAAAAAATTCCGAATTGCCTTGGCCCCTGAAGGGACTCGAAAAAAAGTCAGTAAACTCAAAACGGGTTATTATCACATTGCTAAAAAATTACAGATCCCTATCGTTCCTGTTGCTTTTAATTATAAACACAAAAAAGTGGTAGTTCACCCAAACTTTTACCCTACTCAGGACGAAGCTCAAGATCTAAAGACACTAGACCAGCTTTTTAAGGGAGTCCAAGGGTTTTCAAAGGAAAAAAGTTATTAGCTTTTATTCTTTGATTTCCAAAGTATGATAAACATTCTGTACATCGTCATCTTCTTCGATGCGTTCTATGAGTTGAAGAACCTCTTCTTGAGCCTCTATATCAAGAGGTTTAGTAGATTGGGGAATACGTTCAAAGCCAGATGAAATGATCTCGAACTCTCTTTTTTCAAGTTCTTTTTGAACTTCACCAAAACTTTCAAAAGGGGCGTACAGCAGCATGCCGTCGTCATCTACAAATACTTCTTCAACTCCAAAATCAATAAATTCAAGTTCAATCTCCTCAGGATCGAGATCTGTAGCGTTTATTCTAAAATTACAACTGTGGTCAAACATAAACTCTACCGAACCAGTAGTTCCTAAGTTGCCATTGGCTTTGTTGAAATACGATCTGATATTTGCAACCGTTCTGTTGTTGTTGTCCGTAGCTGTCTCGACTAACACCGCAATTCCATGGGGGGCATAGCCTTCAAAGAGTACTTCTTTAAAATCCCCAGAGTCTTTGTCTGATGCTTTTTTAATAGCACGCTCAACGTTTTCTTTGGGCATGTTAGCAGCTTTAGCATTCTGAATTACGGCACGTAGTCTGGAGTTATTATCTGGATCAGGACCACCCTCTTTTACAGCCATTACAATGTCCTTTCCGATTCGCGTAAAGGTTTTAGCCATGGCTGACCAACGCTTCATTTTCCGTGCTTTTCTAAATTCAAATGCTCTTCCCATAATTTAATAATGCCATGCTAAAATAAAAAAATTGAATTAGTTCTCAATCTGCTTGATAGTAAGATCGTCGAGTACATCCAGGTAGGAGGGTAAAATATGATTTGGCAGCCTGTTTTCTTTAGGTAAGGTTGCTATATAGCGTATCGTATTAGAAGTAAAAACTTGTTTGTATATGCCTGGTTTTTGATGCCTCCGTTCTACAATATTTTTGATAAAGTCAAAGTGTGAAATCAAATCGGTACTGCCCAAATGGTAAAGCCCTGTTTTTTTATGATTGATTAAATAATGAATTTGTTGACTCAATCGTATATCACTATTTACATTAATAATTGAGTTTGGAAAGACCTCAATGGATTCATTGTTGTGTACTGCTTGGTCAATTTGAAGTGTTCGAGGTGCATTTATTCCAAAAACCATAGGGAGTCTTGCGATGACATACTTTCCAGCAGATAAACGCATGAGTTGATTTTCTATTTTGATTTTAAAACGACCAAAAACACTTTCTGAAAAAGTTTTATCGTATTCATAGGAGGGGTAATGTTCAAACGAGTCGAAGACATTAGCTGAGGAGAGAAAGAGAATCCTACAATCACTTTTTTTTATAAGATTTATCAAGAAATCGTGAGCTTCAAGTTGGGCATTAAAATCTCCTCTTAAGGCTGAAATAATCAGTTTGGGTTTGACTTCTTTTAAAACGGATTCCAAACTACCTTGTTCTAAAGAGTATTGAAAAAAATGTTGGTTATTTTGATATCCTTTTGCGGTATTGTAGGTTGCAAAAGTATTGTAGTAAGGCGCTAATTCTTTATAAAGGCAGTTGCCAATAAATCCACTTCCACCTAAGATAAGAATTGACTTCAAGGGCTAAGATTTTATAAAAGGTAGCTTGACGATTTGGGCAGGGCAGTATTTCTCTCTAATACGAACACCGATTTCAGTTCCCGTTTTTCCATAATCCTTTTCTACATAGCCCAAACCAATTCCCTGAGAAAGAGTAGGTGACTGTGTTCCTGAAGTTACCTTACCAATAACACGGTTGTTTTCATCGATTAATTTGTGACCTGACCTTGGAATTGCCCTTCCCTCCATGACAAAACCAACTAACTTTTGAGGAGTCCCATTTTTGATTTCTTCTTCTATTTGATCCGCATTGACGCATCCTTTTTCAGGTTTACTAATCCATTTTAAGCCTGCTGTAATTGGAGAACTACAATCGTTGATCTCGTTTCCATACAGGCAATACCCCATTTCTGTTCGGAGTGTATCTCTAGCAGCAAGTCCCACCGGAGTGATTCCAAAATCAGCACCCGCATTGAGTACAGCATCCCAAACTTGAGGGGCTTTTTCAGCAGGGAAATAAATTTCAATACCCCCTGAACCTGTATAGCCTGTAGTGGCAATAAGTGTGTTTTCGCATCCAGCAAACACCCCGGTAACATGCGCGTAATAAGGTAAATCATTCAAATTGATAGGAGTAAGTTTTTGCATTGCTTCTAGTGCTTTAGGTCCTTGAATAGCCAGTAATGCTGTTTGATCACTTCGATCTTCCAATGTAGCGCCAAAAGCGCTGTTGTGTTTTTGTATCCACTCCCAGTCTTTCTTTATATTCGAAGCGTTTACAACGAGTAAATAAACCGTTTCTTCAAGACGGTAAACGATTAAATCATCAACAATACCTCCTTTGTCGTTTGGAAAATAATTGTATTGTGCCTTTCCAACGGCAATTTTTGAAATATCATTACTGCAAACTTTTTGAAGTAATTCAATTGCTTGAGGTCCGGAGACAAAAAACTCACCCATATGAGAAACATCAAAGACTCCAAGAGCCTTACGAACATTAAGGTGCTCTTTTTTAACACCCATATATTGAATTGGCATTTCATAGCCACCAAAGGATGTCATTTTTGCATTCAATGCAAGATGTGTATTGTAGAGTGTGGTTTTTTTCATAAGTTCATTTCAAAAATAAATTATTTATGTTTTCAGCACTTAAAAGCAAGTACTTCAGGATTCTTTTTTTGATAGTATTTATTTTAATTAATATCCCAAATGCTAATGGACAAAAGTCGGAACTTTCAGCCGATTTTCATAAAAATAGACGGGTTGAATTACGACAAAAATTACCTGACAATAGTGTAGCCGTATTCTTTTCTTCTCCCGTAAGAAATCGATCTAACGACACTGACTATGTCTATCATCCCGATCCCAATTTTTTCTATCTGACTGGATGGAATGAACCACACGCAGTTTTATTGGTTTATAATGTACCCCAAGAAGATGAAGATGGCTTGTATTATGAAAAATTATATGTCCGTGAAAGAGATGCACGCAATGAAATGTGGAATGGGCGTCAATTAGGAATTGAAGGTGCTGCCAAAATGGGATTTGATCGAGTAGAAAATAAAAGAGTGTTTGTTAAAGAAACCCATGCTTTTGATCGTTTTGACACAGTATTGATTTTTGACTTTAAAAACGATGTTCGTGACAATAAAAGCGACTCAAGTGATTTATTTGATCTGCAGCAAAAATTTAAAAGTGCGATAAATTATCCAGACAAATTTGACCCTCAACGTTACCGTATATATCAAAGAATCAGAACCGCTAAAACTGAGCAAATACCAAATATCAAACTTATGATTTCGTATTACGCCACTCAGGACGAAACACTTCTGGAGGATTCAATCATCAAAGATTTTTTAGATGCTCAGGAAGCGATTTCTTTAGTGGATTTAAAAACTAGAACAGCCTACCTTACTCGCGATTATAATTTTGACATCGAACAACTTTCTTTTATAATGGCTAGTTTGAGAGAGAAGAAGTTACCTGAAGAACTTCGATTACTTAAAAAGGCTATTCAAATTTCTGCACAGGGTCAAATTGAGGTGATGAAAGCCATAAATCCTGAGATGACTGAGCGTGAGGTTCAAGGGGTTCACCAGCTTGTTTATAAGAAATATGGTGCAGCACATGAAGGATATCCATCCATTGTTGGGGCAGGGGATAACGCCTGTGTACTTCATTATATTACCAATGACAAAACAGACCTTAAAAATCAGCTGATCCTCATGGACTTAGGTGCAGAGTACAATGGCTATACCGCTGATGTTACCCGAACAATTCCTGTTTCGGGTAAATTTAGTCCTGAGCAGAAAGCAATCTATCAAATCGTTTACGATGCACAAAATGAAGGAATAAAGGCTGCACAAAAAGGAGCAAGTTTTAGAGCAATTGGTGAGGCTTGTAATAAAGTAGTTCAAAAGGGACTAATGGATTTAGGCCTAATTGATAATCCAGAGGAATACAGACGCTATTTACCTCATGGAGTGGCTCACCATATCGGACTCGATGTTCACGACCCAGGCTTGTATCAAAATCTTGACACGAATATGGTGATAACTGTAGAGCCCGGGATTTACGTTCCTCAGGGAAGCCCTTGTGATCCTAAATGGTGGGATATAGGAATTCGTATTGAAGATGACATACTCATAACCGATAACGGTCCTGTGAATCTATCTGATGCAGCCCCAAGAGCTTGGGATGAAATTGAAAAACTTATGGCTGAAGAAAGCCCTTTGGACGACTTTAAGCTTCCTGATTTGAATCTAGACTAACGCGCTAAAAAAAAATCTTTAAGCGCTTTGTAATCGTTTATGGGTAAACTAAGTTTGGGTTTATTTAAAAGACTTTCAACTTGTTTGGGTGGGTCGATCTCTAGTTTTAGTGTAGATTCTACTGTAGGCGCAAATTTTATAGGATGTGCGGTTTCAAAAAAGATACCCTGATGAGTATCCTGCTCTTGTGAATTTAAATAGTCCTTAAGACCAAGATAACTCACTGCACCGTGAGGATCAGCGATATAGTTACTTGACTTATAAATTTCTTTAAGTGCTTTTTTAGTTTGAGAATCTGTATAAGCAAATCCACTTATCAGCTTTTTTAGTTTGTGAAAATCGTTGTTGAATAATTTTTGAATTCGAATGAAATTACTTGGATCTCCAACATCCATTGCATTAGATAGGGTAGAAATCGATTTTTTTGGCTCGTAATTCCCAGTGCTTAAGTAGCTTGGTACAGTATCATTTACATTGGTACTAGCGATAAAATGTTTTATGGGTAAACCCATTTTTTGAGCCATGATTCCAGCACATAAGTTTCCAAAATTTCCACTCGGAACAGATACCACCAAATCTTTTTCGGGATTGGGTCTGTTTTTGTAGGCTATAAAGAAGTAAAACATTTGCGCAAGCCAACGGGCAATATTTATTGAATTTGCAGAGGTCAAAGCAACTTGATTGGTAAGTTCTGGATCAATAAAAGCAGATTTAACCATATTTTGGCAGTCATCGAAAGTTCCATCGACTTCTAATGCGGTAATATTTTCACCCAAAGTGGTCAGTTGTTTTTCCTGAACCTCACTCACTTTTCCTTTGGGGTAAAGAATAACCACATCAATTCCATTGACTTTATAGAAACCGTCAGCTACAGCACCTCCTGTATCACCAGATGTTGCAACGAGTATGGTCAGTTTTTTTTGCTCTTGAACTTCATGAGCAAACGCTAGACATCGAGCCATAAATCGGGCTCCAACGTCTTTAAAGGCAAGTGTAGGACCTTGAAATAATTCTAAACTTGCGATAGATTGAGTAATGGGTACTATCGGGAAATCAAAGCTCAGGGTCTCCTCAACTATCTTTCTAAGTCGACCTTCTGGTATATCCTCACCTACAAAAGGGGCGATTGCTGAAAAAGCCAGTTCGTGATTGCTAAGTTCAGGGATACTTTCAATAAAATCTTGCGGTAGTGAGGGGATGGTTTCAGGGATATACAATCCTCTATCAGGGGCAAGTCCTTTACGGACGGCTTCTAAAAAACTTACGGTAGGGGAGTTGTAATTTAAGCTGTAGTAATTCATGATTGGCTTAAGATTTTAATTCCCTCTGTATTGATTTTAGACAAGTACAATTGGTGCTCTAAATTCAAGTTTTTATAAACCTCTGCCATAGCTTCGCCAACTTTTTTTGCGGTTTGCATGCCTCTTGATAATGCAAATATTGAAGGGCCAGATCCTGAAATTCCACTTCCCAAGGCACCAGACTTTAATGCGGCTTGACGGGTCTGCTCAAATTTTGGAATCAGCATTGCTCTGTAAGGTTCAATTACTTTATCCTCCATGCTTCTAGAAAGTAAATCATAATCATCGGTATAAAGGGCGCTTACAAATGCTCCGAGATTACCCCATTGCTCAATTGCTTTATTTAATGGTATAGAGGGTTTTAGTATGGCTCTAGAATGCAGTGTTTTCAATTCAATATTTGGGTGAATGATTGTTGCCACGAGCTCAGTGGGGTTTGGAAGCTTGATCACGTCAAGAGTTTCATTACTTCGAACAAGTGTAAACCCACCCAAAAGTACAGGAGCGAGATTGTCTGCGTGTGAAGAACCACTTGCAATGGCTTCTCCAACCATTGCAAATCGAATTAATTCGCTGCTGGTGTAGGGTTTTCCAAGCAACTGATTAATGCCAAATACAGCTCCAGCAGCACTAGCAGCACTACTTCCAACTCCACTACCTGGTTTAATTTTTTTTTCGATATCAATCTGGAAGCCAAACTTACTAGGTGTTTCTTTGAGTAAAGCCATTGCAGCAACACTGGCAACATTTTTTTCAGGATCAGTTGGTAGATCTTGTCCCTTAATTTTTCCTAAACTTACACCAGGAGTTTTGGTTTTTGATACCCGCATGACATCACCAATGGGATCCAAACAAAAGCCAAGTACATCAAATCCACATGAAATATTGGCGACACTCCCGGGTGCAAAAATTTCAATTTGATTCATGATTAGCCTTTACCGATTCTAATGATATCTCCAAAAATCCCACCAGCTGTTACATCTGCTCCTGCTCCTGCACCTTTGACAATCAAAGGTTGATTTTTGTACCGATTTGTGTAAAATAATATAATGTTATCGCTACCCTCAAGATTATAAAAATCGTGTGAAGGGTCAATTTCTTGTAAACCAACACGGGCTTTACCAGCCTCTAATTGAGCGACATATTTTAGGCGACAGTTTTTATCCTCTGCGTTTTTAAGTATGGATTGAAAATGAGCTTCGTGATTTCTGAGTGCAGTAAAAAAATCTTCATTGTTGTCTGTATTTAAAACATATTCTGGGAGAAAGGACTGATTTTCTATGTCTTCTAAATTCAATTCTAAACCGCTTTCGCGAGCGAGGATTAAAATTTTTCGAGCCACATCAACTCCGCTTAAATCAATTTTTGGATCGGGCTCCGTGTAACCTTCATCTTGTGCGCTTTTAACAACACTTTCAAAACTGGTTTGGGTATTAAAATTATTGAAAACAAAATTCAAACTTCCTGATAAAATCGCTTGTATTTTTTGAATTTCGTCTCCTGAGGCGATTAGATTATTAAGGGTGTCAATTACAGGTAGTCCTGCGCCTACATTGGTTTCAAATAAGAAAGGAGTTCCGTATCTACGTGCTGTTTTTTTCAGTTCTTTGTAATTGTTTAGTGTACTTGCACAGGCAATTTTATTACAAGTCACTACCCCAATATTGTGTGCTAGGAAATTTTTATATTCTTTAGCAATTTCCTCATTTGCAGTGTTATCAACAAAAATGCTATTCCTTAAATTGAGCTTTTTGATGTGTTCAAAGAAGGCAATTCGATCCGCTTTTACGGTACTTTCTTCAAGTTGAGTTTCCCAGTTATTTAAATCAAGTGGAGCATCGCTCAGAACCATTTTCCTTGAGTTTGACAGTGCAATTACTCGAATTTTTAGTCTAAGATTTTTAAGTAGATAAGCTTCTTGCTGGTTGATTTGTTCTAATAATTTACTTCCTACATTACCCACACCAGTAATGAATAAATTCAACTCTTTGGTCTGGGTTTCGAAAAAGCTTTCGTGTATGGTATTCAAAGCCTTCTGAGTATTTCGCTCATCGATTATAATGGATATATTTCGTTCAGAGGCTCCTTGGGCAATGGCTTTAATATTGATATTGTTGGCTCCAAGACTGCTAAAAAGCTTACCGCTGATTCCCTGGTGTTTTTTCATATTGTCACCTACGACAGCAATATTGGTCATGTGAGTTTCAACCTTTGCTGGCTCCACTCTGGAAAGACTAATTTCGAACTCAAATTGCGTATCAATAGCTTTTTTAGCTTCAGCTGCATCTTCCATACGAACTCCAATACAGATTGAATGTTCAGATGAAGCTTGAGTAATCATTATGATGTTAATTTGTTTGAGTGATAAACATTCAAACAGACGTTTTGAAAATCCAGGAATACCAATCATACCACTTCCTTCAAGATTGATCAAGGCAACATTTTCGATATGACTAACCCCTTTAACTACTGTTCCATTTCCTCCCTCAGAAGTACCTGATTTATCAATTTGTGTTCCAGCTGCTTTAGTGTCAAAGGTGTTTTTAATCAGTATTGGAATTTCGTTTTCAATAAGCGGCTGAAGCGTAGGAGGATAAATCACTTTTGCACCAAAATGTGATAATTCCATAGCTTCTTCATAGGAAAGTTTTGGAATTGGCATAGCTTGTGCTACCAGTTTAGGGTGAGCTGTAAACATACCGCTCACGTCTGTCCAAATTTCCAACACAGAAGCGTTGGAATAGTTAGCTAATAATGAAGCGGTATAATCTGATCCCCCTCTTCCAAGTGTTGTGATTTCTCCATTTTCGTCGGTAGCAATAAAGCCAGGCACTAAGGTTATATTTTTTGTTTTTTGAGTTTGGAATTTTAAAACTGCTGCTTTGCTTTTGTCATGATCAACAATTTCTCTTTCATTTATTTCACATGTAAAAATGAGTTCCCTAGTATCTATCAAATTAACATCAAGTCCGCGATGTTTGAGAATTTTAGAAATAATTTTACTTGAAAGGATTTCACCATAACTAGAAACTTTTGCAAGGCTTTTGGTTGTCAGTTCTCTAAGGGTATAAATTGATTCATAAAGTTCCTCCAGACTATTGAGTTGTGCTTTTAGAAAACTAATTTCTTCACTTTGTTGTGAAACAGGAATAAAGTGCAAAATTAGGTTTAAATGTTGTTCTTCAATGGTCGCTATGGCAGTTTGAAATCCAGCTTCACCTGCACTTACTTTTTCAGCTGTTTTTACTAGCGTATTAGTGATGCCGCTTAGTGCTGAAACAACAACAATTTGTTTTTCGTTAGATGACTTTAAAATCTCTATTACCTGTGAAAGGCTTTCTGAATTTGCAACCGAAGTTCCCCCAAACTTTAATACTTTCATACGTATAATTTCACCTAAATCAAGTTGAGCCATCTTATTGGCAGGTTCATTTAAAACAGCCCAAAAATAGCACTATTTGACTAGGAGAGAAAATAAATACAAAATAAAAAATGACACCTGCAATTGTTTTGCTGATGTTGTTATGTGTTAAAAATTATTTTAAGAAGACGATGGTTTAGATTTTTGACTGATTTTCAATTCCAAAGCCTTTCCTTCTTTAGCACACTTAATAGTAATTTGATCCCCTTCTTTGAGTGAATTGTTAACAACATGTTCAGCGATTAAGTCCTCAACATGCTTCTGTATGGCCCTCTTTAAAGGTCTCGCACCGTATTTACTATCAAAACCTTCAACAGAAAGGAAGTCCATTGCATCCTCAGAAATCTCGATTTGATAACCTAACTTTTGAATTCTAAATATTAAGTCTTTGAGTTCTATATCCACGATTTTACGAATATCTTTTTGTTCTAAAGAATTGAAAATAACGATATCGTCGATACGGTTTAAGAACTCAGGTGAAAACGTCTTTTTTAATTCCTTCTCGATCACTCCTTTTTCTATATCAGAAGATTGCGCCTTTTGTGAAGCAGTTTCAAAGCCTAAACCTCTTCCAAAGTCTTTTACCTGACGTGCTCCTATGTTGGAAGTCATGATAATGATCGTATTTTGGAAGTTTACTTTTCTCCCCAGGCTGTCTGTTAAGAATCCGTCATCCAAAACTTGTAATAGCATATTGAATATATCCGGATGTGCCTTTTCAACTTCATCTAAAAGGATTACAGAATAGGGACGCTGACGCACTTTTTCACTAAGTTGGCCTCCCTCTTCGTAACCTACATAGCCCGGAGGTGCACCTATGAGTCTAGAGATTGCAAATTTCTCCATATATTCACTCATGTCAATCCGAATAAGATTTTCTTCAGAATCGAAGATTTCAGAAGCGAGTATTTTTGCCAATTGTGTTTTGCCCACCCCTGTTTGGCCAAGAAATATAAATGAACCAATGGGTTTATCAGGTGCCTTTAAACCAGCACGGTTTCGCTGAATGGCTTTTACCACCTTATCTATAGCATCTTTCTGTCCGATGAGATTTTCACCAATTAATTGGGATAGTTTTGAAAGTTTATTCTTTTCAGACTTGACAATTTTGTTTACTGGGATGTTAGTCATCATGGAGACTACATCTGCAATGTCGTTTTCATTAACAGTTACACGATTGAGTTTTGAATCTTCTTGCCAGCGTTCTTGTGCTTCAATTAGAGACCGTTCAACACGTTTTTCATCATCTCTTAGCTTAGCTGCCTCCTCGTATTTTTGTTTTTTAACTACTGAATTTTTCAAATCTCGGACTTGATCCAATTGAGCCTCAAGATCCACCACCTCCTGGGGTACACTCATATTGTTGATGTGTACTCTAGATCCTGCTTCATCTAAAGCATCTATTGCTTTATCAGGAAGAAAACGGTTGGATATATATCTGTCAGTCAAATCGACACAAGCTTTTAAGGCATCGTCTGTATAATTTACATTGTGATGGTTTTCATAATATTCTTTGATGTTGGCTAAGATTTCTAAAGTTTCATCAGGATTGGTTTGTTCGACCAATACTTTTTGGAATCGACGTTCTAGGGCGCCATCTTTTTCAATATGTTGACGGTATTCGTCTAGAGTTGTAGCACCAATACATTGAATCTCTCCTCTTGCTAAAGCAGGTTTAAACATATTGGAAGCGTCGAGACTTCCTGTAGCACCACCCGCACCTACAATGGTGTGAATTTCATCTATAAAGAGAATGATTTCTTCATTTTTCTCCAATTCATTCATTACAGCCTTCATGCGCTCTTCAAATTGACCTCTATATTTAGTACCAGCAACTAAACTCGCCAAATCAAGAGTGATGACTCTTTTATTATAGAGGACACGTGAAACCCTTTTCTGAATAATTCGCAAGGCCAATCCCTCAGCTATTGCTGATTTACCAACACCCGGTTCACCGATGAGTAAAGGGTTATTTTTCTTTCGTCTACTTAATATTTGAGATACACGTTCAATTTCTTTTTCCCTACCTACAACGGGATCTAATTTATTTTGCTCAGCTAAAGCTGTTAAATCTCTTCCAAAATTGTCCAATAAAGGTGTTTTGGTTTTTTTGGAACTCTTTGATTCTGAAGTTGGGATAAAAGGATTTTCCTTACCATCACCTTCATTTTCTTTTTCGTCAGAGAATGATGCTGAAGAGGGAAGTTCTTCATACGAATCAGTATCGTTGGCAAGCATCAGCTTAAACTGTTCTTTGATAATATCGTAGTCAATATTTTGCATAGAGAGAAGTTTGGTAGTAGGGTCATTTTCATTACGAAGAATACACAATAACAAGTGAACAGTGTTGATCAATTCGCTTTGAAAAAGTTTGGCTTCTAAAAAGGTTGTTTTTAAAGCACGTTCAGCTTGACGCGTTAAGTGAAGGTTTTTTTTGTCGTTTAGGGTTTGGGAGTTTTCTAAAGTAGCTGGATTGAGTATTTCGACTTTACGTCTCAGTTCTTCTAGATTAATTTCAATAGCATTCAAAATTGCGATCGCTTTTCCTCCTCCATCTCTTAAAATTCCAAGCATCAAGTGTTCAGTGCCTATAAAGTTGTGCCCTAAACGAAGAGCTTCTTCTTTGCTAAAAGCAATCACATCCTTTACGCGTGGTGAAAAATTATCATCCATAGCTGTCTAATTTGATTGTTATTGTGCAAAAAACAGACCAGAGTTCTATACACATTGCTAATAGACAAAAAAATATCAATATTTCAAAAGTTGAGCTGCCATATTTTATAACAAATTTGGGCCCTTTTTATGTTAATAATTTTAGCAATTCTCCTTTTATTTAACCCTTATTTTATGTGCTGTTTCTTTATTTTAGCCTTTAAATAAATTTAAACTTATGAGCAAAGCAGATAAAGTCATCCCGATCAAGATCGAAGATGAAATGAAATCAGCCTACATTGATTATTCCATGTCTGTCATTGTGTCACGAGCCTTACCTGATGTTCGTGATGGATTGAAGCCTGTGCACCGTCGTGTACTTTTTGGAATGC
>JAYPMN010000018.1:0-13511 GCA_038129925.1 Flavobacteriaceae bacterium | reverse complement strand
CAAGATCCATCATTTCGTGACGGTTGTACATTTTAATTTTACCTCGACCAATTTGTCGATTCATAGCAGAGTAAGCACCTAACAATAATTGCTGACCTGTTTGCCCTTTTGCGTAAAACGTTCGGGAGACCAATACCCCTCCAAATGATCTGTTGTCCAGAAGTCCTCCATAGTCTCGTGCAAAAGGAACTCCCTGAGCTACACATTGATCGATAATATTGGTAGAGACTTCAGCTAAACGATGAACATTAGCTTCTCTAGATCGGTAGTCTCCTCCTTTAATGGTATCGTAAAAAAGACGGTAAGTTGAATCGCCATCTCCTTGATAATTTTTTGCTGCATTGATGCCTCCTTGAGCTGCAATAGAGTGAGCACGTCTTGGTGAATCTTGAAAACAAAAAGTTTTTACATTGTAACCCAATTCAGCTAGAGTAGCCGAAGCAGATGCTCCAGCCAAACCTGTTCCAACAACAATCACGTCAATTAGTCGTTTGTTGGCCGGGCTTACCAAATTGATGTTACTTTTATGTAGTTTCCACTTATCAGCTAAGGGCCCTTTAGGTATTTTAGAATCTAATGCCATATTAAAATGCGGTTAAATGGTGAAATAATGCAATAAATACAAACCCAATTGGGATGACAATAGAAAAGGCTATTGTAATTGATTTTATCGCTTGAGAATATTTATTGTTAACCCCTACCGTTTGAAATGAGGACGCAAATCCGTGGTACAAATGCAAGGCAAGAAACACAAAAGAAAGTAAGTAAATACCAACTCTTACTGGACTTTCAAATTTATGAATCAATTCCTCAAAATAACGCTCTGAATCCAGAGGCAAAACCTCAACGTATTTGTAATTCATTTCAGGAACCCAAAAATCGTAAAAGTGTAAAGCGAGAAAAGAAAGGATTACAGCACCAGATAAAATCATATTTCGGGATACCCAAGGAGCGTTAGCACCACCCTTGTAGCTTTTGTACTTTACTGCTCTTGATTCCCGGTTCTTTAGTTCAAGAACAAATCCCATAGTAAAGTGAAACAACACTCCAAGGATTAATATCGGCTGAAAAACAAACTGAACTAAAGGGTTATTCCCCATAAAATGTGAAAGCTCGTTGAATAAGGAAGGGCTAAAGACAGAGGTGATATTGATTGCAAAATGCTGCGTCAGGAAAATCACCAGAAAAAGGCCCGAAAGTGCCATGGTAAGTTTTCTACCAATCGAAGAGGTGATTAAAGTCATAAGTTTTCAATTTGTCTCAACAAAATTAAGGTATAAACTCTCAGCGTCAAACTGCTTTAACGTATTTTTCCCATTAAGAACACCAAGTTTGAGTCTACAATAATTTGTGTTTAATCTTAAGATCTAATTTTTTAAATAATCCCAAAAAAAGCTAAACAAAACTTGACATCTATTTTTTGGTTTGATTTTTTAAAAATTTAAAACACCATTTTCTGAATTTTAAAAACAGCTATCTTAGTAAAAAACTATTTATGCGATACCACCCAATTCCACCTACAGTTTACAAACAAAATAGAATGCGGTTTGCGAGTGCACTTCAACCCAAGAGTCTTGCTGTTTTCAATTCCAACGATATCTATCCTATCAGTGCGGACAGCACCTTACCATTTCAGCAACATCGAGATATTTTTTATCTCAGTGGCATTGATCAGGAAGAAAGTATTCTGGTAATTTTTCCTGATGCATTTGAAGAAAAACACCGAGAGGTTCTTTTTGTAAGAGAGACCAATGAACATATTGCTGTTTGGGAAGGAGCCAAACTCACAAAAGTTCAAGCGCGTGACCGGAGTGGTATTCAAACCGTATATTGGCTGAAAGAATTTAACCGTATATTTCGGGAGCTGAGTGCCCAATGCAATTGTTTTTATTTTAATACCAACGAACACTACAGGCAAGCTGTGGAAACTCAGACTAGAGAGGACCGTTTCATCGATTGGTGTAAAAAAACCTATCCCGCTCACAGGGTTGGGAAAAGTAACCCCATACTTCAGCAATTGAGGTCGGTTAAATCTCCTGAAGAAATCGGACAGATTCAACAAGCTTGTAACATTACTGAAAAAGGATTTAGAAGGATATTGTCTTTTATCAAACCTGGGGTTTGGGAATATGAAATTGAAGCTGAATTTGCTCATGAATTTATTCGAAATCGATCCAAAGGCTTTGCCTATACACCTATCATTGCAGCAGGGAAAAACGCCAATGTTCTGCATTACACAGAAAACAACAAACAATGTCAAAAAGGAGATCTAGTACTCATGGATGTTGCCGCTGAATACGGAAACTATTCAAGTGATATGACACGTACTATACCGGTTTCAGGAAGATTTACTCCAAGACAAAAAGAGGTTTATGAATCGGTTTTAAAAGTAAAAAAAGAAGCGACTCAACTCCTAAAGCCCGGTGTTATTTGGAAAGAGTTTCATCTTGATGTCGGAAAACTGATGACTTCAGAATTAGTAAAGTTAGGTCTTTTGGACAAGGCAGATCTTCAAAACGAGAGTGCTGAAAAACCGGCTTATAAAAAGTACTTTATGCATGGCACAGCTCATCATATGGGCTTAGATACCCATGATTACGGATTGCTTCACCTGCCTATGGAACCCAATATGGTATTTACCGTAGAACCTGGTATTTATATTCCCGAAGAGGGCTTTGGCGTTCGACTTGAAGACGATGTCGTTATCCAAGCTGATGGGGATCCTCTAAACTTGATGGACTCAATTCCTATTGAAGCTGAGGAAATTGAAACGCTAATGAACTCATAAAAAAAGCCATCTGTACAGATGGCTTTTGGAATTTATTTAGAAAAGTATTTAGCTTGCAACAGGTTTTAAATTACGCTGCCAGAAATACAAGATGGTAAACAATACAATCAAGACTCCTGGAAAACTGATCATATAAGTCAGTGTTTGTTGACCCGCAGCTAAATCTAGTGCTGTACCTGTAAGTCCATTTGCAGCTTGTTCCACGGTAGAGTTATCAATCCATCCTCCAATAATCGGTTGGAAAATTGAGGTAGAGAACATTCCCATGCCTCCTACTATAGACATCCCTAAGGCACCACTGGCAGGGATTTTTTCTGCAACAAAGCCAATCATATTGGGCCAGAAATAGCAAACCCCTAAGGCAAAGAAAATTGCTGCGACATAAACCATTGGACCTGTTTGTGTGCTAAACAAGAAAATTCCAATGGCAGTCAATGCCGCTGAGCCAAGTAAAACACCTGTTTGATCAAACTTGTGTACGATATCTCCACCAAAATACCTTCCCACAGCCATAAGGCCTGTAACAAGTGCTAAGATAAGCATAGGCTGGGCTCCACTGCTTTGCATAATTAAACTGGTCCATTGTTGGGGTCCAAATTCTGAAATTGCTGTTAATGCCATGCATCCTAAAATAAAAATATAAATAGGGGTAGCCATGGCTTTTAAGTTCCCACTCACTGAGTTTGCTGCTTCCACTTTTGATTTAGGAAATTCTTGTCCGTAAAATAAATAGACATAGATCAAAGTTGGAATCACAATCACCCAAATCTGTGCTTGCCAGCCCAAATCAGCATCCGTCATGAACTTGGAAATTAAACTTCCCAATACGATTCCCCCTGGAAACCACATATGGAAACGATTCAATAAGGTGTTCATTTCTTTACCCTCATAAGCATCGGCTATCATGGGGTTACAAGCGGCTTCTGTACATCCATTTCCAATTCCAATAAGTAGTGTAGAGATTAATAATCCTACATAGCCTCCTGAATAAATGGTAAGGATAATCCCCAGCATATGGGTGAGGAAAGCAAACTGCATAATTCGCTTTGGGCCTATGGTATGGTAAAATAATCCTCCTAAAATCATGGAAATAGGGAATCCTAAAAACCACATGGAGTTTATAAATCCAAGTTGCTGTCCACTAAGGTCAAATGCCTCTCCTAATTGAGGCAAAATCCCAGCTCGAATACTGAAAGAAAATGCAGTAGTAATTAATGCAAAACAACTTCCGTAAAAAAGTCTGTTTTTGTTAGTCATAATAGTTTAAGTTTCAATTTTGTTCATCTAAAGATATAATATTTTAGAAAAGGGCAAAACGAAAAAAATTAAAACAGTAATAAACAAAGAGAATTCCTAATGGCAACCGCAATTGGTATCACAGGAACCCCCTTTTTTAGATTTTGATTTAAACATCCATTTATAAATCAGAAAGGCTACAGCTCCTAGTGCTGCGAATAAAACGAATAAGGGCTGAATCCATTCCATTAGGCTAAAATTTGATAGGTTGAGAATGCAATGACATAAGCCAATATTGACATTCCAAACAATTGAATCATGGGCCATTTCCATGAGTTGGTTTCTTTTTTGACAATAGCTAAAGTACTCATACATTGCATAGCAAAAGCGTAAAATAACATTAAAGAAATACCGCTGGCTAGGTTAAAAAGCGGTTTACCGTCTGACCTTACTTCAGATGCCATACGGTTTTTAATGGTCTCTTCAGCATCGCTTTCCACACTGTATATCGTGGCCAGGGTCCCGACAAAAACTTCACGCGCTGCAAAGGAACTTATCAAGGCAATTCCTATTTTCCAATCATAGCCCAAAGGGGTAATGACTGGCTCAATTGATTTTCCTAAAATCCCGATATACGAATGTTCTAACTTATAGGCGTTTACTTTATTAGAAAGTGCTTCACCTTTCAGTTCAGTATGATTTGCTGCTACTATTTGCTCCGCTTCTTTAAAATTTTTACCTGGTCCGTAAGAAGCCATTACCCATAAAAGAATGGAGATGGCAAGAATTATTTTTCCCGCCTCTGTTACAAAACTTCTCGTTTTTTCCCAAACGGTAAACCCTACATTTTTAAGTAATGGCAGTTTATAATTAGGCATTTCTACAACAAAATAACTCTTGGACTGAATTTTTAATGTTTTACTTAAAATCCAAGCTGAAAGCAATGCCATTCCAAATCCTACTAAATAGAGGAACATCAGCATCAATCCTTGATAGTTAAGCCCAATAAAAGAGCCCTCTGGAATTACTAAAGCAATTAAAATAGCGTAAACTGGTAGTCGGGCAGAGCAGGTTGTAAAAGGAGTTACTAAAATCGTAATTAAGCGTTCTTTCCAGTTTTCAATATTTCGCGTAGCCATTACAGCAGGGATAGCGCAAGCTGTTCCTGAAATTAACGGAATGACACTTTTCCCATTTAATCCAAATCTTCTTAAACCGCGATCCAAAAGAAACACAACACGACTCATATAACCCGTTTCCTCTAGAATGGAAATAAAGAAAAACAAAAAGGCAATTTGAGGGATAAAAATAACGATACCTCCCAAACCAGGAATAATACCCTCTGCCAATAAACTGGTAAATAATCCCTCGGGAAGTGAGGATTTTACCAGTTCACTTAGAGAAGCAAAATTAGAGTCAATAAAATCTTGAGGGATACTACTCCAATCAAAAATGGATTGAAAAATTGTCATTAAAATGACAAAAAAGATCACATAGCCCCAAAATTTATGAATCAAAATCCGGTCCAAACGGTTTCTTAAATCGGTTGCAGCTTCTCGATCAATTACCAAGGTCTCTTTGAGAATTTTATTGATAAACTGATACCTTCTGACGGTCTCTTTTTGCTGCATTCTTTTTAAATGAGGCTCAGATTGGGTTTTAAAATCAGTAGCGTCTGAGACACGATTCCTGTCAATTTTTGCAAAATTTACGTCTTGAGTAATCACAAGCCATAACTTATATACTTTCTGATTGGGAAAGGTCTTTTTAAGGTTGTTAAAGTATGCTTGATCAATGCCTTCTAAAGCAATAGTTGGATCGGTAGAAAGTTGACGGTAATTGACTAATAGCTCTTTGAGTAAATCCAAACCTTTGTTTTCCCGCGTACTTATCAATGCTATTTTAGTGTCTAATTTCTCTTCGAGTAAAGGAATATCGATAGTGATCCCTTTGCGTTTCATTTGATCAGACATATTGATCACCAAAAGAGTCGGAATTCCCAGATCTTTTACTTGGGTAAACAATAAAAGATTTCGTTTTAAATTTTCAACATCAGTCACTACCACCGCAACATCTGGAAAATCTTTACTTTTTTTATTGAGAAGTAATTCAATAACCACACTCTCGTCTATCGAAGATGCATTGAGGCTATACGTCCCTGGCAAGTCAATGATATGGGCTTTGGTTGTTCGATTGAGTCTACATACACCCTCCTTCTTTTCTACGGTAATTCCTGGGTAATTTCCTACTTTTTGTGAAAGTCCTGTCAATCGATTGAATACCGATGTCTTGCCCGTATTTGGGTTTCCTAACAATGCAATATTCAACGACTTGCTCATGAATTATTTTATCAGTCGGACAAATATGCGTTGTGCAGTTTCTTTTCTGATAGCCAAATGGGATTCATCGATTTTTAAATACAATGGATCGTTAAAAGGAGCCTTTTGAATCAGAGAAACTTTATTTCCAGGCAAACAACCCATTTCTATAAGTTTTAAGGGTAATTCGTCTGTTTCTATGGTCTCGATTGTGGCAAGTTCTCCCTTAGTAAGTTGATCCAGTGGAATCATTATTTAGAATCATTTTAAAGAACAAAAGTAGGAAAATAACTTCCCTTTTGTGCGTAGAGCTATAAAAATTTATTCAGAAGGAAATTCTTCTTTAAGAATTGAGATGTCTGCAATTAAGCTTTGCATGGCTTCCAAATCAGTTCCATCATAAAAACCACGGATACGCTGTTCGGGGTCAACGAGTATAAAGTTTTCTGTATGAATCATATCATAGGGACCTGCATCGCCGTCCTCTTTGACAGCGAGATAGGATTTTCTAGCCAAGGTGTAAATTTCTTTTTTATCTCCTGTAACTAGGTTCCATTTTGAATCGACAACTCCTTTTTCTAGGGCATATTTTTTGAGTTGAGCTACAGAATCAATTTGGGGAGTAACACTGTAAGAGAGGAACTTTACCTGAGGGTCTTGTAGAAATTCACTTTGAAGTTGTCCCATATTGGCTGTCATCATAGGACAAATTGATGGACAAGTGGTAAAGAAAAAATCAGCAACATAAATTTTACCTAAATAATCTCGTTCTGTAATCCGATTCCCATTTTGATTGGTCATTGAAAAAGGGGCAATTTTATGAAATTTTTTAACGTGTTGAAGTGTGCTGTCAACCAATTCGTAATTAACCATAGAGGGTTGGTAAATGGGTAGCCGCTTTTGAGGTTTTAAAGCGGAATAAAAAAGCGCTAAAATAGCTAGAGAAACAATTGTAAAAATTGCTGCAAAGCTTCTGTATTTTGTGAAAATTGATTTCATCTTGCTAAAAACAATGTAAATTTAAAGGTTCTAAAACGATTAGAAAATTTGAAAATGAAAAAAGAACCTTAAAAGCGCTTATGAATTTTTATTATGAGGCCTATTATACTACTTTTGCATGAATTAAAACAATGCTATGAGTCCATTCGTTGTCAAAGCGATCCAATTATTAATGAGTTTATCCTTATTAATTATTCTTCATGAATTGGGTCATTTTATACCTGCTCGAATATTTAAAACACGAGTAGAAAAGTTCTTTTTGTTTTTTGATGTTAAATTCGCATTGTTTCGAAAGAAAATTGGAGAGACTACCTACGGGATAGGCTGGCTTCCTTTGGGTGGCTACGTTAAGATTTCGGGAATGATAGACGAAAGCATGGATACTGAGCAAATGCAACAACCCGCACAACCTTGGGAATTTCGTTCTAAACCTGCTTGGCAAAGGCTTATCATTATGCTTGGAGGGGTTACGGTAAACCTTATTCTAGGTTTTTTAATTTATATGATGATTTTGTTTATATGGGGTAAAAATATGCTCTACTCCGAAGCATTACCACTTGGACTTGATCCTTCGCCTATTGCTGAAGAAATTGGATTCCAAACAGGAGACCGACTAATCACAGTAGATGGAAAACCACTTGACAATGTCTTAGAGATAAATAAATTTCTTTTTTTACGTTCAGTTGAGTCAGTTACTGTCGAACATACTGATGGGAGCACAGAGCAGTTGGCAATACCAAACGATTTTGGAAAGCGCATGTTCGAATCTGGTGAATTAATCCCGTTTTCTCCGGCAACGCTGGCTGTATTAGACAGTGTAATTCCGAACTCTCCTGCTGCAAAGGCTGGGCTTCTCCCCAATGATAAAATCGTTTCAATCGATGGAATTCAAATTCAAAATTGGGGTGATTTCAAAGACGAAATGACTAACGAATCTCGCATTATTACTATTGTCTATGAACGCAATAGAAGTCAAGACACGCTTCAATTAACAACCGATATTGATGGTACTTTAGGGGTTTTTCCCAAATTACCAGGCGTTTCATTTACCAATAAAAGCTTAAATTTAGTGGAAAGTATTTCCGAAGGTTTCAGCTATGGCTATTGGACATTACACGACTACGTAGCTCAATTTCAATACATTTTTACTCAAAAAGGAGCTTCACAGCTCGGTGGCTTTGGAGCCATTGGAAATATGTTTCCTTCCACTTGGAATTGGAAAGGTTTTTGGGCCAGTACGGCATTGATTTCTATTATTCTGGCTTTTATGAATATCCTACCTATTCCAGCTTTAGACGGGGGCCATGTAATGTTCCTAGCTTATGAAATCATCACGGGACGCAAACCTAACGACAAGTTTATGGAATACGCTCAAGTGTTTGGTTTTTTTCTGCTATTGGCATTAGTGCTTTATGCTAATGGGAATGATTTATACCGATTAATTTTTAGTTGATTTATAGTAAATAAAATTCATTTTTTGAGTTTGAATAAAATGAAAAACAATTATATTTGCCCACCAATTAAAGCATTCCTCCTTAGCTCAGTTGGTTAGAGCATCTGACTGTTAATCAGAGGGTCCTTGGTTCGAGCCCAAGAGGAGGAGCTAGCCTAACCGCTACACTACACAATACTTAACAAACAATCAAAGCCCTTCACTACGGTGAGGGGTTTTTTCTTACAGAAAGATTTAATATTAAAGTTAATCAATTTCTTGGCACTCTTTTGGCACTTTTCTATACATCTTCTATGAATAAAGGTAAATCATCTGCCTCATTACTAATTATGGATGCTTGTAAACGAGGTAAGGTGTATTGTAATGCTATTTGAAGCATCTTTAACTTTTGTGTATTATTTAGCTCTTCTATTTGTATGGAGTTTATTAGACCATCTATAAGGTTTTCTAACTTACCTCTTACTTCTGCTGTAACTTTATTTGGAGTTCCCGCTGTTCTTCCCATTTCTTTAGCATTAGCTTAATATTCTGATAACATATCTGAATTTATTTGTAAGGATATTTGCGCAAAAATTGAATATGAATTGGCTTTATAACCTAATTGAGTTTGAAATTTCGTCTGATGATATATTTGCTTTTGATGAAGACGATAGATTATCCATTTATTAAATTATCATTTGTTTAGTTTTATTTGTTTTCGTGGGAGTGAATTAATGAAGTTGAAGATGTAGAAAGAACGTAAACCTCATTCATTCCCACTTTTAATATATTTGAGCATTATGAAATATTTAAAATTACTTTGGTTAGTATCACTTGTATCTTTTGTAATTTATTTTGTTACAGAATGGCTTGAGAGTGGTTTTGATTCTGTATTATTTGCATCAGGGATTGCTATTTTATTTTCAGGTGTTGGGTTTCTAAATAAGAAATAAATTCTTGTACTTTATCTAACTAAATCTAACATCTCTTCCTCAATCTTATTCCATTCTTGATTAAGGTTAATGTTATTAATCATTATTCTTTTTCCTGATACTATTCTTTCATTTCTAACTGTTGAAGTAGTGTTTGGATACAATAACATTCCCTGTGTCTATTTTTAGCTTTTTAATATGGTAATTATAAAATCTATTTTTAATTATTAAGTGAGAAATGATAACTGCTTTGGTAACCTGATGCTTGAATATACTTCTCCCTTAAAAGCGATTTTACTCGCCATTAAGGAATGATTCTGCTTCGTATAACCGTCAGCTCTGCAAAACTCTGTATGTCTACAGACAACTTTTTAAGTGGCTGTCCTGTTCCACTCTACATTCGTTGCACTCCCTTGTAGTTTACTAAACACACTCTCCACCGAGTCAAAATTGTACCTGCTTACCCACTCACAGCCGCTACGGTTTTGAACTTACGTTCAGGAAAACTTCACACTACATTTGTGTTCCATCTATTAGTTCAATAAAGTTCCTGCGTATTTATTAGGTTTTTAGAACAACTTTTTAACATTTTGATGTCTTTATTAATAGTTTGCGGTATTGAGGATTCACTAAAACTTTGCGATGGAATTAGTAGATTTGAGTAAAATTTTAAATAATGGATAAAGGTTTACTTATTGGTCTAATTATTTCGGCAGGTGCTTTTATTTTATTCTTTATAAAGGATAATAAAAGATTACAAGAGTTTTATAAATGTGAAATCAAAACGTTTAAAAAGTTACTCGGTATAAAATAATGAATCAAAAAACACAGTTAATCCTATTAGGTGCTTTTGCTTTTGTAGTTGGAGTTTTTCTTTATTTTACAGTTAAAGGTTAAAGACCTAACTCCCTACTTCTATTGTCTATAGCTTTATAGATATCCTCTTTCATATATTCTTTAATTACTAAATCCTTTAACTCAAATCATCGGCATATCCTCTTCATTAAGTTCAGAGAGTAATTTGTATATTGAACATTATTAATCATAAATCAATCAAAATGAAAGATATACTTGTTGTAGCAAAGCTCAAAGAAGGAAAGTTTGAGACATTTATGGGCTTTATGAAGTCTGAAGATGGAATGAATGAAAGAAGAAAAATTGCAGATTTGACGAAAACTCTAGGTACGGTTTCCCCTGATAAGAGTGCAGTAATGTTCAAGATTGCTGTACACAATGAGAGTGCTTTACATTCATTTTTGGATGGTTCAAATCCCGTGTCAAAATCAATTTTTGGTGAGGTTATGGAGAGCTATGAGATATTTGAGTTAAACAAAGTTTAATCTTACTTCAAATCATCGGCATATCCTCTTCATTAAGTTCAGGGAGTAATTAGTATATTGTAGGATGTAAATCTGTAAAATGTTTGGTTCAAATAAGTTTTTTCAGGTAATAAGTGGTTTTATCGCTTTTGGATTTACTCTTCTTCAAGGTCTAGACTGGTTATTTAAGAAATATAATCTAGATAGTAGGTGGTTCAATTATATTTTACTTGCTCTATTTTTAGCTTTTTTAACTTCAATTGTTTATTTGTACATAAAATCTAAAAAAGTTGCTAGCAATAAGCCTAAGACAAATAATAATAAGGCTAGATTTATACGGATAGGAAATGTAGTTTTAACAGGAGTTTTATTAATACTATTTCTGTATTTCTTTAGAAAATCACAGTCCAAAGATGACCTTTTAACCGAACAACTTCCAGAAATCTCAAAAGCTTTTGATAAAGGAGATATTCTTTTTGTTTTTAAACAAACTAAAAGTCTTTTAGAAAATTACCCCGATAACGAAATACTTAAAAATTTCTTTGTCAAATCATCCTGGAATATTAATGTGGATACAGATTCAAAAGAAACAGAGGTATATATAAAATTTCCAAAAGACACCATTTGGAATTTTGCTGGATTTACTCCAATTGACAGCCTCAGAGTTCCTGGCTTAGGTGAGGAAATTGATTTTACATTAAAATTAAAAAACGGTAATGTTGAATATGTTACTGAAGGAGAACAGTATGGATATTTTGAAATTAGTTTACTTAAAGACGTCCCTCCAGGGTTTGCATATAAAAAAATCAAGGAAAACATATATATGAACATGCCTGGAGTTTTCCTAGGTAGTGATAATTTAATCCCTTCTTTTGGAGTTTCAAAAACTGAGGTCACAAATCTACAATTCAAACAATTTATTGAAGATGGGGGATATGACAAACCCCAATATTGGGATTTCCCTTTTTACTTTGAGGGGAAAGAATTCACTTATGATAAAACTATTAAATTATTTACAGATAAATTTGGCAAATTTGGACCTGCCAAATGGATTTACGGAGAATTCCCAGATGGAGAAGAGAATTTTCCAGTTCAAGGAATCTCATGGTTTGAAGCTAGAGCATATGCAAAGTATAAAGAGTTAAGTCTACCAAATATTTTTCAATGGTTGGATGCGGCAAATTTATCAGGGTTTAAATTTAAACTTCCTAACCTTAGTGGTTCGAATTTTAATTCAAATAAACCTAGAGAGGTTAATGAATTTGATAATGAAATTAACTTATTGCCAAACATAGCAGGGAATGTTAGAGAATGGACTAATACTTCCCATGGAAATAACAGAAAAGTAATTTTAGGTGGTTCTTATACTGAAGATGAATATACATTTAATAGTTTCTATAGTGTTTCCCCTTTTGATAGGTCAATTCAAAATGGCATAAGGTTAGTTAAAAATCTTAAAGAAATTCACCAATTCAATGAAAATTTCATTGCTAAACATGTTGAAAGAGATTTTTATGAGGAACAAGATGTCAGCGATGAAGTTTTCGAAGTATATAAATCACAATTTGATTACCCCAATAAACCCCTTGATGTAGTAGAGAAAATAATTGAGTCACCCAATAAAAATTACAGAATTGATAAATTTGAAATGCCTACTCCTTACAAAAGTGAGGAAAAACTATATGGATACATAATTAGTTCGAAAAAATTCAATGATAAAACCAAGCCAATTATAGAGTTCCCGTCAGCTTGGGCTATTTTCAATGATGAATTAAAAATTAATGAGGAGATAATTAGGGATAAAAAATATCTTTTAGATGAAGGATACTCTATAATAATGCCAGTATATTATAATACATGGGATAGAGAAAAACCGCTAAAAGATTGGTGGCCCAGGGAAACAGAAGAATATAAGAGTGCAATAGTTAAAATTGGAAAGGACTTTAAAAGAGTATTAGATTACTTAGAAACAAAAGAAAATCTTGAATTTAAAAACCTTTCATATATGGGATATAGTTGGGGTTCTGTGACATCAAATATTCTTTTAGCAATCGACAATAGAATAACCTCTGCTTCAATTTTCGTTGGTGGATTAATGTTACAAAAAAGTAGAAAAGAAATTGAATCTCATTTATACGTTAGAAGAATAAAAATTCCTATTCTTCACATTGTTGGTAAACTTGACGGATTTTTTGAATATGAAGATTCTTTTCTACCATGGGACAATTTATTAGGGACACCTGAAAAGGATAAATCAATAATTGTGTTAGAGGATGTAGGTCACGGTTTACCTAAGGGAGTTATGATTGAAAATCATTTAAACTTTCTCAAAAAGTATAACTAAATCATCGGCATATCCTCTTCGTTAAGTTCAGGTATTTCTAATGCCTTTAAAGGTGATTTCAATATTGAGGATTCACTTAAACTTTGCAATGGAATTAGTAGATTTGAGTAAAATTTTAAATAATGGATAAAGGTTTACTTATT
>JAYPMN010000017.1:3982-13689 GCA_038129925.1 Flavobacteriaceae bacterium | reverse complement strand
GAATGTAAAAATGAGGAAGAGCTTATAGCGGTTGGGGCATCGATAGAAGGACAATTGACAGCAACAATTTTAGGAGAACCTTCAGACGCTGGAGTGTCAAAAACACTCTTGTCTAAATTAAAATCAAAGGCAGGGAGAATACTTTTTCAAGGAGTTCCTACTGGGGTAGCAGTAACTGAGGCCATGCAACATGGAGGACCCTTTCCTGCAACTACCGACAGCCGATTTACCGCTGTAGGAACTGATGCAGTTTATCGTTGGTTGCGACCTGTAGCCTTTCAGGATTGCCCAAACGAGTTATTACCTGAAGCCTTACAAAATGAAAACCCTTTGTCGATACAGAGAACGATTGATGGCAAATTGACTACCGATGCTTTATGAAACAGACTGAACGGATTGTTTTTGATTGTGTTGATGGGAATACAGCTGGGAATCCAGTTCGGTTAGTGAGGTCGCCCAGTCCCAATCTAGAGGGTCAAGATATGGGTGAGAAGAGAATTCATTTTATCGAAGAATACGACTGGATTCGCACAGCCTTGATGTTTGAACCACGAGGGCATGATATGATGAGTGGGAGTTTTTATTACAACCCTCAAGACCCGACCAATGATGTTGGTATTTTATTTATAGAAACTAGTGGATGTTTGCCGATGTGCGGACATGGATTGATTGGAGCTTTAACAATTCTACTAGAAGAGGAGCTGATTCAACCTAAGACAGAAGGAGAGGTTCGAGTTGAAACTCCAGCAGGCTTGGTGATCGCAAATTACAAACGCAAGGATGCTAAAATTGAGTCTGTAAAATTCACCAATGTTCCAGCTTTTTTAGCAGCTTCCTCTATTGAAATAATCTGTCCAGATTTGGGTGCCCTAAGCATCGATGTAGCTTATGGAGGTAATTTTTATGCGATTATTGACATCCAAGAAAACTTTAAGGGAATTCATTCTTATACCGCAGGACAATTGGTAGGATGGAGTAGAGTGATTCGTTCTCAAATCAATTATTTACAGGAGTTTGAACATCCTTTTGATGATAAGATTAAAGGTTGTAGTCATGTATTGTGGGCAGGAGAGTCTACCCAAACTGGAGTGACAGCATCCAATGCTGTGTTTTATGGAGATAAAGCCATTGACCGCTCACCGTGCGGCACAGGAACTTCAGCGCGTATGGCGCAATGGTTTGCAAAGGGTAAACTAAAACTTGGAGATTCTTTTGTTCACGAAAGTATTATAGGCTCTATTTTTAAGGGGAAAGTTGAAGCGGTAACCAAGATCGATTCTTATGAAGGTATTTTGCCAAGTATAGAAGGAAGCGCTCGTATTACAGGTTATAATCAACTGATTTTAGATCCTGAAGATCCTTACCTAAAAGGATTTCAAGTTTTGTAATATGAGCCATAAAAAAATTGTAATCATCGGTGGAGGTGTAGTGGGTTTGTGTACCGCCTATTACTTAAGTAAAGAGGGACATGAAGTGACTGTAGTTGACAAAGGACAACTCAATTCTGGAGCATCGCATGTTAATGCAGGTTATCTTACCCCCAGCCATATCATACCAATGGCTGCCCCTGGGATGGTTTCTAGAGGATTTAGATGGATGTTTAAAGCCTCAAGTCCTTTCTATATAAAACCCAGATTCGACAAAGATTTGATTCGGTGGGGTTTAAAATTTATGAAATCTTGTACTTCTACTCACGTGCAACAATCCATGCAAGCAATACTCAATATCAACCTTTTGAGTAAACAACTCTTTCTTGAGATGCAAGAGCATTCCAAGTTCGATTTCCATTTGGAAACCAAGGGATTATTAATGGCGTATAAAACTTCTGAAGCGGAGAAAGAAGAGGCAGAGGTGGTGGCTCAAGCAAAAGACCTAGGTTTAAAAATAGATCATTTAAGTAAAAAGGAAGTATTGAAAAAGCAGCCTAAAGCTCCTATGGATATTGCTGGAGCTTATTGGTATGAAAGTGATGCTCACAGTACGCCAGAAGTGTTTATGAAGAACATGATCAATGTTTTAAAAGAATCAGGGGTCAGTTTTCTAATGGAAAAGGAAGTGACTCATTTTAAAACAAAAGGGAATAGCATTAAAAAAGTATGCACTTCGCAAGAAGAGATTCAATCTGATGAGGTTGTCGTAGCAAGTGGTGCTTGGTCAGAACCTTTATTGAAAGCATTGGGAATTCAACTTTCTGTTCAGGCTGGAAAGGGCTATAGAATTAATACGCGTCAACCCACAGGAATAATATTACCTGCATTATTGTTAGAAGCTAAAGTGGCTGTTACCCCCATGCAAGGATTTACCCGTTTTGGAGGAACCATGGAGCTTTCCGGCATCAATCATAAAATCAACACCAAAAGAGTTGCTTCAATAGCTCAAGCTGCTACTGACTATTACCCCCACCTAAATGTAACTCAAAAAGAATTGAAAGATGTTAAATGTGGCTTGCGTCCTCTTTCCCCTGATGGCTTACCTTTTATCGGGAGGCATTCGAGTTGTAGGAACTTAGTTTTAGCTACGGGTCATTCAATGATGGGATGGAGTTTAGGACCAGCCACAGGTAAATTAGTTGCGGAATTGATTTCCAATCAACAAACCTCTATGGCGATTGATCCGTTTAGTCCAGAACGAAAATATGGGATTTAACGATTGAAGAATATTCCTCCCGAATAAGTAGGTGCTTTAAAGACAACTTTCCCAAAAAGAGGTTGGGTTAGAGTCGCTTAGACTCCCCCTTTTTTTCCTATTTGGAATGCCATCTCACCACCAAGAATCATGCTTTCCAAATTGTTTGTAAAAATGCTTCCGTCTGAACTTTCGGCGCTTAAGGTTCCGTTATACAAAGGTTTAATTCAATGAACTCTTGATTCGAGTAAAACTCCTTCCTCACTTGTAATTTACGCAACTATTTGTGCAGTCCCTTGTTGAATTGGAGTGACAGTTCCATTGGACTCTATGGAAATAATTTCAGGATTTAGACTGATCCATTGTATCGCAGCTTCTTCAATAAGTTCACCCATATTATTAAAAGAGGAAGCTCTAAGTTCAAAGGAAGAGCCGATGGGAAGTTCTTTAACAGCATTAAATATTCTCAGTGTTGGAAGAACATAATCGTCGATTAGATCAACTCCACTAAAAGAAAAAAACAGCAAACAAAGTATGTAAATGAGGGGCTTCATTTTATATAATTTGAAGCAATATGAATTTGAAGGTAGATGTTTCCTTCAGAGTAAAAAAACTGCTTAGAGAAATTCTACAGCTTCTTCAGCAAAATAGGTTGCGATGAGTTGAGCGCCCGCACGTTTAAAACTCGTTAATTGTTCAAGCATAACTTGATCGTGATCTAACCATCCTTGAGCTGCAGCTGCTTTGAGCATGGCGTATTCTCCACTTACTTGATAAGCTGCAATTGGGGTGTGGAAGTTGTCTTTTAAATCACGTATGATATCTAAATAGGCAAGACCTGGCTTTACCATGACGATATCTGTACCTTCCTCAATATCTCGCTGTGTTTCAACAATCGCTTCATCTCGATTTGCAAAATCCATTTGATAGGATTTTTTATCACCAAATCCTGGAGCTGAATCTAAAGCATCTCTAAAAGGACCATAAAAAGATGAAGCATATTTTGCGCTGTAACTCATAATCAGGGTATCGTAATAGTTTGCTTTTTCAAGTTGTTGTCTAATACTGAGTACTCGTCCATCCATCATATCGCTTGGAGCGACTACATCAGCTCCTGCTTGAGCATGAGATAATGCCATTTCAGCGAGTACAGCAACTGTAGGATCATTTAAAACCTTTCCCTCTTCTACGATGCCGTCATGCCCGAAAGAAGAATAGGGATCCAAAGCGACATCCGTCATGACTATCATGTCAGGTACAGCAGTTTTTATTGTTTTTATCGCCTTTTGCATCAAGCCATCAGAGTTTAATGCCTCAGTACCTTTATTGTCTTTAACCTTTTCGGCAACTCTAACAAACAGCAGCACAGCCTTAATCTCTTTCTTCCAAAGTATTTTAGCTTTTTCAGCAAGTAAGTCGAGTGACAACCTAAAATACCCAGGCATAGATGGAATAGGTTCTTTGAGTTGTTTGCCCTCTATTACGAATAGCGGGACAATAAAATCGTTAGGAGTGAGATGATGTTCTTGGAGTAAACTCCTCAAACTGGAAGAACTTCGAAGTCTTCTGTTGCGGTTTAATGGATACATGAGAATTAATTTAGTGGATCTTCAACTTCATTTTCTGTGGACTCTGAATTTTCAACTTTCATCTCTACATTAAGAATAACTTCCTCTTCAGCATCGTTTTCCGATTCAATGGATTCGGATTTTTTTAAAGTGCCAATGAGCATTACCAGCATAGAACTTAAAATGACAATCAAAAGGACACGTTCGTCTATGGGGCTATTTGATAAATCGATGAATGAAACCTCTTTAAGTTGTATAAATAAGAGAATACTGATCAATCCTCTCGGAGACATATAGACCAAAGTGCTGGATTTGACTTTAAAGGTAGTGACTGTAAAGTATAGATAGCGTAGAAGTAACATGATTGCAATTATTAGGATACCATAAAAAAGGGGTCGTAGGGAATTAAAATCAGTAAGCTGAATGGAAAATCCAAAAAATAAAAAGAAGAATGTCCTTACAATAAATGTCGATTCTGCGGTAAGGATATGAAATTCACGTAGCTCTTTTTCGGTTTGGTCAAGGTCCAAATAAGTTTTTAAAAAATTAGGGAGTAAACTTTTTACATTACTCAAGAAAATTCCAAAAATAAAAATGGTAACTAAAGCAGGGAGATGGAACAGTTTTCCAAAAGCATAAACCAAGATCAATAATGCGAGGATGAGAAAAAATTTAACGTGATGATGAATTTGACGGATCAGGCGATACAATACATAGGTGATAGCTAGAGAAATAATTACAACACTAAGAATTTGAAGAAGAAGAGAAACTAGTGGGGTGGCACCAATCAAGTCTTGCTGCGCTTCAAACTGTCGTATCGCATAATTAAAAATCATAATCCCTAAGATGTCTGAAAAAGTAGATTCGTAGACTATAAATTCACGATCTTGATTAAGTAAGCTTGCGGCAGAAGGTATGGCTACTGCACTACTAATAATAGCAAGAGGAATAGCGGAAAGAGTTGCTAGTTGAGTATCCATTTGAAATAGCTGGACAAAAACCCATTGTAAAGCTGCAATATTGAGTAACAATAGAATCAGTGCGGCGAAAAACCCTTTTAAAATCAGGATACTTTTTTCTTTACTGATCTCCAGTTCTAAAGCTCCTTCTAAAACAATTAAAATCAAACCAATGGTCCCCAAAACAGGGATCAGATCATCCAAAAATCCTAATTCATCATATCCGTATGCCGATGCAATTGCCCGAACAGCAATACCGGTAAACATCAATAAAATGACTGCAGGGAATTTTGTTTTTCGAGCAAAAGCATCAAACAGATATGAAAAAACAATCAGTAATGGAAAAACAAATAAGATGATAAGGGTATTCATGGCTCTTAATTTGAGTTTAAATTACAAAAATAGGAAAGGAGTTTGATGTTTTTTAAATCCATTCCTTTGGATTTTTTAGTACGTCTAAAAGTTTGGCTTCCTCACTTCCTAGCTCGGGTTCGTGGTTATACTTCCATTGAACATGAGGAGGAAGACTCATCAAAATACTTTCAATGCGTCCCTTGGTTTTAAGTCCAAAGAGTGTGCCCTTGTCGTGAATTAAATTAAATTCTACATAACGACCTCTTCTGATCTCTTGCCACTCCCGATTTGCTGGGGTATAAGGAAGGTTTTTTCTTTTATTTATGATTGGCAAATAGGCATCTAAGAAAACATCGCCTACTTCGGTAAGAAAATCGTAGCGGTCTTGTATACTAAAGCTTTTGTCTGCTTTGAGATAGTCAAAAAACAATCCTCCTACACCTCTGGCTTCATCTCGGTGTTCATTATAAAAATACCGATCGCAGTGAATTTTGAACTCATTGTAAAAATCAGCATGGTGAGCATCACAAGCTTTTTTACATTGCTGATGAAAATGGAATGCATCATCTTCAAAAAGATAATAAGGAGTAAGGTCTAGTCCGCCACCAAACCACTGGTCGACCAAAACACTATCCTTGTCGTACATTTCAAAATACCGCCAGTTTGCGTGAACTGTAGGAGCCATTGGATTTTTAGGGTGAATTACCAAACTTAAACCACAGGCAAAAAAGTCAACTTCACCTACTTCTAAATAGGTTTGCATGCTTTTTGGAAGAGGACCGTGGACTGCTGAGATATTGACACCTCCCTTTTCAAATACAGCTCCGTTTTCGATAACACGGCTCTTACCACCTCCTCCCTCAGGACGATTCCAGCGGTCTTCTTTAAATTTTACCCTACCGTCCACCTTTTCCAAAGCTTGAGTAATCTGATTTTGTAGGTTTTGAATGTAAGTGTAGAATTGCTCTTTCATGGGGAATTTTATTTGATTAATAATACGATTTTACAGCATCTACAAATGCTTTTGCATGATCGACAGGAATATTGGGATGTATGCCGTGACCTAGATTTACGATATAGCGATCCTTACCAAATTCATTGATCATTTTATAGACTGCTTCAGTTATTTCTGGGATGGGAGAAAGCAAACGGGAAGGATCAAAATTTCCTTGTAAGGTTACCTGTCCTCCGGACAGATAGCGAGAATTTCGTGCTGAACAAGTCCAATCAACTCCTAATGCAGCAGCACCTGATTTTCCCATTTCATGCAAGGCAAACCAGCATCCTTTTCCGAATACAATCACGGGAATTTCGTCCTTGAGTGCATTTATGATTTGTTGAATATAGGGCCAAGAAAAAATATTGTAATCATCGGGGGATAATAATCCTCCCCAAGAATCAAAAATCTGAACTGCATTCACCCCAGAGGCAACTTTTTCCTTAAGATAGGCGATGGTAGTATCCGTAATTTTTTGAAGTAAATCATGTGCTGCTTCTGACTGACTAAAACAAAAGGCTTTTGCCTTATCAAATGTTTTTGAACCTTGCCCTTGAACTGCGTAACAAAGTAAAGTCCAGGGTGATCCTGCAAAGCCAATCAGAGGTACTCTGTTTGAAAGTGCTCCCTGAGTCATTTTAATTGCGTCCATCACATAACCCAGATGTTCGTTGATATCTGGAACTATAGCTTGATCAACGTCTGCTTGAGATCGAACAGGATTTGGAATCCAAGGACCAACTCCTTCTTTCATTTCTACTGGAATTTGCATAGCCTGCAGAACAACCAAAATATCACTAAAGAGTATGGCTGCATCTGGACCGATCTGATCAATGGGCATGATCGTGATTTCAGTAGCTAATTCAGGAGTCTGGCAACGAGTAAAAAAGTCATATTTTTCCTTGAGTTTCATGAAATCAGGCAGATAGCGTCCTGCTTGACGCATCATCCAAACTGGAGGTCTGGTTACAGTTTCCCCTTTAAGGGCTTTTAAAAACAAATCATTTTTCAGCATGGTGTTGAGTATAATAGTTATAAATGCTTAAGAAGAGTTGAGTTTCGTTTGCTTCTTTGGCAATACTGTAATTTGGAGTAAAATTTTTAAGTGCAGACGCTGTAGTCTTTCCAATGCAAAAACCCTGTGTTTGTGAATTCCATGAATTGGCTTTAAAAAAACTACTCACAGCTGAAGGACTAAAAAATAATATTCCATCAAAATGAGCTTCAATCTGTTTGGGGGTCAGGACGGTATTGTATATTTCAAAGATTTCAAATGAGATCTGATTATCTTTAAAAAAACCCTCAATTTCAGGCCTTCGAAGTTTTCCGCAAAAAAATGAAAAATGTTCATTTTTAAGTGTTTTTTTAAAAAAATCGACCAATTTAGCAGAATTTTGAGCCATTTTAATCACTTTTTGTCCATTTTCCTCTAAAATGGATTTTGTCTTTTCGCCTACACAATAATATTTTTTTCCTTCTAATAGAGGTCTAATGTGGGCATTTGAAAAGGCAATTTTTACAGCATTCTGGCTAGTGAAAATCAGGTGGTCTTTAGCGGAATCGATATTGATTGCAAGAGGTTCAGTTTTAATAAACGGCTGTTCTACAACAGAAAAGCCATGTTGTATCAGCCGGTCTTTAAAAGAAAGACTGATTTTTTTTGTTGCGAGCAGTCTCATTTAGACATTTGAGATTTAATTTCTTCCATCAGTAAAGCTCCTCCTTGATTGAGAATTTTTTTTGCTGCTTGAATTCCAAAACCTTTGGCATCAGCAATTGGAATTTCTTCTTCGATCACTTTTGCTTGTTTGCCATCAAGGGAAAAAAGCCCTGCCTTAAAGATCAATTTAGTTCCTTTGATTTTAGCAGATGCTCCGATAGGCGCCGTACATCCTCCTTCTAGAGTATTTAAAAAGCTGCGTTCAGTCTCAGTACAAAGAGCTGTATCAGCTGAGTTAATTTGTTTTAGATAAGGGTGAATTGAAGTATTGGAACCTAGACTTGCAATCCCAATAGCCCCTTGTGCTGGAGCTGGAATCATCCAGTCCAGTGGTTTGAAACCGAATCCAAGAATGCCTAAGCGTTCTACACCTGCCTGAGCAAAAATCGCTCCTGTCCATGAGGAATGCGCTAGTTTTTCAAGTCGCCTCTGAACATTACCCCTAAGATTTTCAACTTTAAAATCAGGATATTTTCTAAGCCATTGTGCTTTTCTACGTAAACTTCCTGTACCAATGATTTTCTTTTGTGAGTTGACAGCATATTGAGGGTGATAAGCAATCACGTCTTGACTGGATCCGCGTGATAATACAGCACTGATTTCGATTCCTTCTGCCAAAATTGTTGGAACATCTTTAAGACTGTGCACAGCAATGTCAATTTTTTTATTGAGTAATGCTGCATCAAGTGTCTTAGTGAAGATACCTTGAATTCCCATTTTGTAGAGTGGATCTGTCAGATTTCGGTCTCCTTCACTTTCAACGGGTACTAAAACTGCTGAGGTTCCGAGCGCCTCCAGCCGAATTTTAACCTGATTAGCTTGCCAAAGTGCTAACGCACTTTTTCGTGTACCTATCCGTATCATTTTTCGGAATATCGCTCTGGATCTAACTCTAATACATCCTTTAGCAAGTTAATTGTTAAGTTAGCTTGTCTTGGATTTTCCCTTAGGTAAGCCGAAATATGACCAGTTATTTTTTGAGCTATTTCTTGCTTTTTCTGATAACCAAAACAATTATTTATATACTGTTTTACTTCTTTTTCACCTTTTCTTGGAATAATTAATTTATCTCTAAAAGCCTTTAAGGCAGGTACATATTTTCTGTGTTCTAACCACTCTAAAAATTCCAGTTTAACCTCATCGATTATGCCTTCTGCTTGGGGAATGAATTTTTTTCTTTTTTCAAAGGTTGCATCGGTAATTTGAGAAAGTTCATCCAAATGTATCACTTTGGTATTGGGTCGATCTTTAAGTAAAGGGTCAACATTTCGGGGAAGTGAAAGATCTAAAATCAGAAGGGGCTTATTGTTGTGGATAAGATCAGCTGTAATAGTCGGCTTTTGAGCACTTGTTGCTACAATTAGGACATCAGTCTCAAGAATTGAGGCGGTCAATTCTCCAAAAGGCTTGACTTGAACGGGAAACTTTCCAGCAATCTTTTCAGCTTTTTCTTGGGTCCGATTGATTAAAACAATATGATCATT